>JALZHT010000543.1 GCA_030860645.1 Acidobacteriota bacterium | reverse complement strand
CGCCCTCGGACGTGCAGCTCGCGGTGCCGCAGGTCGCGCCCGACTTCCGCGCCGCCGAGGGGCCTTTCCCCGCCCTCGACCGCGTCGGCGTCGACATGGGCGAGCAGAGGCCGATCACCATGCGCGAGGCGATTGAACTGGCCCTCGCCAACAACAAGGACATCGAGGTCGCGCGCCAGAACGTGCGCGCCGCCGAGTTCGACCTCCGGGCCGCCCGCGGCGTCTACGACCCGCGCTTCGTCACGAACACCTACTACGAGCGCAGCGAGACGCCCGTCGCCAGCTTCCTCTCGGGCAGCACGTCGGGCGCGGTCACGCAGTCGGGCTTCTTCAGCACCAGCTCGGTGCAGGGCCTCGCGCCCCGGTTCGGCGGCGGCTACCGCATAGACTTCGTCACCAACCGCATCACGACCGACAACCAGTTCGCCGCGCTCAACCCGCAGTACCCGTCCGCGCTCGTCTTCAACTACACGCAGCCCGTCCTGCGCGGCCGCTCCTTCGACCAGAACCGCCGCACCATCGAGATCGCGCGCCGCAACCTTTCGCTCACCGACGCGCAGTTCCGCCAGCGCGCCATCGAGACGATCACGAACGTCCAGCGCGCCTACTGGGACCTGGTCTACGCGCTGCGCAACCTCCAGATTCAGCGCGACGCCGTGCGCGACGCGCGCGCGCAGCTCGAACACAACCGCCGGCTCGTCGGCGAAGGCGTCCTCGCGCCCATCGACGTGGTCGCCGCCGAGGCGCAGGTCTCCGGCTTCGAGCAGAGCGTCTACTCGGCGCTCGACGACGTGGGCCGCGCCGAGAATAACCTCAAGAGCCTCATCGCCGAGAACCGCGAGGCCCCCGTGTGGAACGTCTCGCTCGTCCCCGTAGACTCGGTGGACGTGCCGCCCCCGTCGGTGCCCTTGCAGGACGCGATGCGGGCCGCCCTCAAGAGCCGGCCCGAACTTCAATCGTCGGACGTGGCGCGCGAGATCAACGAGATCGAGCAGCGCTACGCGCGCGAGCAGACCCGCCCGCAGGTCGACCTCGTCGCCTCCTACGGCGCGACCGGCCTCGCCGGCTCAATCAACACGGCGGCGGGGTCGAACCCCTTCGGCTCGATCAACGACCTGCGCGACCGCATCAACCAGCTCGCCGGGGTCGTCAACCGCAACCTGCCCCCGTCCGAGCAGATCGCCCCGCTCCCGCTCCCGCCCGCGCAGGCGCTCCCCGACGTGCTCGTCGGCGGGATGGGGCAGTCGTACGCGAACCTGCTGGCGAACCGCTACAGCACGTTGCGCGTCGGCGTCCAGGTCAACCTGCCGTTCCGCAACACGACGGCCGAGGCGCAACTCGGCCGCTCGCTCGTCGAGGCCGAGCGCATCCGCACGCAGCGCGAGCAGCTCGAACAGTTGATCCAGGTTGACGTGCGCAACGCCCTGCAACTCGTCCGCACGGCCGAGTCGCGGCTGCGCGCGGCGGCCTCGGCCCGCGCGGCCGGCGAGCAGCAGTACGAGAGCGAGCGGCGCAAGCTCGACGCCGGGCAGTCCACGGTCTTCCTCGTCCTCGAACGACAGACCGCGCTCGCCACGGCCCGCGGCAACGAGCTGCGCGCGCAGACCGAACTCAACAAGGCCGTCGCCGAGTTGCAGCGCGCCACCGGCAACGCCCTCGAACAGAACCGCGTGGAGATACGGCTCCGCTAACGCCATTTAAAGCCCGCGCCGAGCCTCGAAGAAGCGGCGAAGGCACAGTAGAAACGTCGTGGAGTTTATCGGAACTTCATTTCAACACGGAGGCCACAGAGGGAGCACAGAGTTCACAGAGAAGAAGTTGATTTTCTCTGTGAACTCTGCGGAACCTCTGTGGCCTCTGTGTTAGAGCTGGCGCGCCTCACACTCAACTAATAATTTCCAGCCATCGCCCAAAACGAAAGGCCGCCTCAATCAGGCGGCCTCTCAGTTCTAGCATTACGCGCGCCGGTCTTACTGGCCGAGCAGCGTGTTCAGGCGCGGCGAGAGCGCGTCTGTAAGCTTGCGGCCGGGGTCGAGGCCGCCGATGGTCGGGACGTTGACTTCGCCGCCGCGGTTGAGGATGACGACGGCCGGGAGCTGGTTGCCGGCCACGCCCAGCCGCTTGAAGAGCGCGCCGTCCGGGTCGCGCAGCACCGCCACCTTCAGCCCGTTCTTGCGCGCGAAGGCGCGGAGCTGATCGTCCGAGGCGTAGTTCTTCGACTGCGGCTTGTCCGAGTCGGTGCTCACCCAGTAGACGCGCACCTGGCGCTCGCCGAACTCTTCGGCCAACTCCTGCACGCCCCGCACCTGATCCTTCGACAGCGGCAGCCACGACGCGCCGAACGCCAGCACCACCACGTCGCCGCGCACCATCTCCGAAGAGATTTCGCCGCCGTCCGCCGTCCGCAGCCGGAACTCGACCGGGGCCTGCACCGCAGCGCCGGCCGGCGCGCCCAGCGCCACGCCCAAGAGCGCGACGACCAGCGCCACAGTCACGAAAAACAGGGGCCTTTTCTTCAACATTTCAGTCTCCTTCGAGCCGCCCGAAGACGCGGGCCAACTCGTCCGAATCTTTGATGAACTGTCAAAAAGAAAGGTTGGATTGAAAGCGGACGTGGGGCAGAAGGAGGACGGCAGCAGCAAAATCATCAATCGAGCCGTGAAGGTGTCAGCGGAAAGGTTCCCGATGCGGGGCCGACTGCCGACTGCCTTCTGCCTTCTTCCCCTCCGGCTCCCGGCCGAAGACCTCGCGGTGCAGGGCGGCGTAATCTTCCCACGTGTTCATGTCGCGCGCAACGAAGGGTGAGCCGGCGGGGACTCGTAAGACCTCGGCGCGGTGCGCGTCGAAGAGCGCGCGCAGCCCGCCGCGCGGGACGACGCGCAAAAGCTCTTCGCGGAAGGCGAGGTCAACCAACACGGGGTGGCCGCCGCGCCCTTCCCACTCGGGGACGACGAGGCGCGCGCCCGTCCGCCGCCGCGCCTCGATTACAATCTCGACCGCCGACGAGGGCACGGCCGGCTGGTCAACGAGCGCCACGAGCACCGCCCGCGCCCCTTCCGAGACGGCCTCGACGCCGCGCGCCACCGAGACGCCCATCTCGCTCCCCTCCGCCTCGTTGCAGGCGAAGCGCAGCCCTTCAACGTGCGCGAGCGCCGCGCGCACCTCCGCGCCGCGGTGGCCGACGACGACCACGACCTCGCCCGCGCCGCCCGCACGCAAGGCGGCCACGCAAGCCTCGGCGACGCTCACGCCCCCGAACGGCAGCAGCGGCTTAAACGCCCCCATCCGCCGCGACCGCCCGGCCGCGAGGATGATTGCAGCTATACCTTCAGCGTCGCTCACGGGCAAAGAAAATAAGAGCCGTGAATCGTCAATCG
>JALZHT010000542.1 GCA_030860645.1 Acidobacteriota bacterium | reverse complement strand
GCAGACGCCCGCGCAAACGGCCACGCCCACGCCGACCCCTCCGCCCGGGCGCGCGGGCGCGACGCCGGAGCAGAGGAAGGACAAGCCGGTCGAGATCGTGTTCGAGAAGGACTCGGACGCCGAGTTGGCGAAATACATCCGCGACGGCAAAGAGAGGAAGGACAAGCCGGTCGAGATCGTGTTCGAGGGCATCCGCCGGAGGCTGAGCCTGCTCCCGGTGGGCGTGGACGTGTTCTATCAGGCCGTCAGCCCGGACGGGAAGTGGGTGTTGATGATCGCCGGCGCGGTCAACCAGACGAACCTGTACGTCTACTCGCTCGACGAGCTGGCGCGCGAGCCGGCCGTGACGCGCCAACTCACCTCGACGCCCGGCCTGAAAAACTCCGCGCAGTTCACGCCCGACAGCCGCGAGGTCTTCTACCTGGAGAACGGCCGCATCCAGATCGCCTCGCTCGACCCGACGCGCCAGCCGCGCCCGCTCGCCGTCGCCGCCGAGATGGACGTGGACTTCGCGCGCGAGAAGTTCGAGGTCTTCGAGCAGGGCTGGGAGTACATGCGCGACAACTTCTACGACCCCACATACCACGGCGCGGACTGGGAGGCGCTGCGCGGCCGGTACCTGCCCTACGTCGCCGGCGCGCAGACGCCCGACGAGCTGCGCCGCCTGATGCGCCTCATGGTCGGCGAGCTGAACGCCTCGCACCTCGGCGTCTCCGCGCCCGCGAACACCGTGCAGACGACGACGGGGCGGCTCGGCCTCTCGTTCGACCGCGCCGAGTACGAGCGAACGGGCCGCCTGCGCGTGACGGAAGTTTTGCCGCTCGGCCCCGCCGCGCTCGCGCGCGACGCCGCGGCCCCCGAGCGCACGCGCGAGATCAGAGTCGGCGAGTACCTGCTCTCCGTTGACGGGAGGCAGGTGGACGGGCGGACGAATCTGGACGAGCTTCTGAGCCACAAGATCAACCGGCGCGTGACGCTCGCGGTCGCCGCGTCGGGCGAAGGGGCGGGGCGGAAGGAGGTGGACGTGCGGCCCGTCAACCTCGCCACGGAGAAGGCGCTGCGCTACCGCGAGTGGGTCGAGGACAAGCGCGCCTACGTGGCCCGCGTCAGCCAGGGCAGGCTCGGCTACGTGCACATGTTCGACATGTCCTCGGCCTCGCTCGCGCAGCTCTACGTTGACCTCGACGCGGAGAACCAGTCGCGCGAGGGCGTCGTCGTTGACGTGCGGCAGAACAACGGCGGCTTCGTCAACGTCTACGCCGTGGACGTGCTGGCGCGGCGCAGCTACCTGCGGATGACGCCGCGCGGCTTCGCCGCCTCGCCGGCGCGCACCGTCCTCGGCCAGCGGGCGCTGGAGCTGCCGACGGTGCTCGTCACCGACAAGCACACGCTGTCGGACGGCGAGGACTTCGCCGAGGGCTACCGCCGCCTGGGCCTCGGCAGGATCGTCGGCGAGCCGACCGCCGGCTGGATCATCTACACCTCGAACGTCTCGCTCCTCGACGGCACCGTCTTCCGCCTCCCCTTCATCCGCATCGAGACGGCCGACGGCGTCAACATGGAGCGCAACCCGCGCGCGGTGGACGTGCCCGTCGTCCGCCCCCTCGGCGAGGGCTACACCGACCGCGACTCGCAGCTCGACGCCGCCGTGCGGGAGTTGTTGAAGCAATAGGCAATCACCCCTTCGGGGTGCTACCCGTTTCGCCCACTGACGATTTTCGTTTTCCGTGCGGGCCGGCGGGTCGCGTTCACTCGCTCGCGTCGCGGGCGAAGGGCGCGGCCGAGGCGGCGGCGGGGCGCGGGTCGTCGGACTCGTGCGTGAGGCCGCGGTCGCGGTAGTAGCGGAGCTTGTTGTGGAGCGTCTTCAAACTTATCTGGAGCAGCTCGGCGGCGCGCGTCTTGTTGTTCTCGGTCTTCTGGAGGGTGCGCAGGATCATCTGCCGCTCGACCTCGTCAATGGGCGTGCCGACGGGCAGCGTGATCGTGTCCTGTTCGCGGGCGCGCTGGCGCTGGTCGAGCGGGTAGGGCGCGAGGTGGTGGCGCTCGACGGCCTCGGCCGAGCAGATGATGACGGCGCGCTCGATGACGTTCCTGAGTTCGCGCACGTTCCCCGGCCAACTGTGCGCCTGGAGGGCCTCGACGGCCGCCGGGCTGAGGAAGCGCGCGGGCCTCTGGTGGCGCTCGGCGAGTTGCGTGACGAGGTGCTGCCCGAGCAGCGGGATGTCCTCCTTGCGGCGGCGCAGGGGCGGCAGCTCGATGGTGATGACGTTGAGGCGGTAGAGCAGGTCTTCGCGGAACGCGCCGCGGCGGACGGCCTCGGCCGGGTCGCGGTTGGTGGCGGCGAGCACGCGCACGTCCACCGGCACTTCGTTCGCGCCGCCGAGCCGCCGGAGCCGGCGCTCTTCGAGCACGCGCAGGAGTTTCGCCTGGAGCGAGACGGGCATCTCGGAGATTTCGTCGAGCAGGAGCGTCCCGCCGTTCGCCAGCTCGAAGCACCCCAGCCGGCGCGAGGCCGCGCCCGTGAACGCGCCGCGCTCGTGGCCGAACAACTCCGACTCCATCAAAGTCTCGGGGATGGCCGAGCAGTTGATGGCGACGAACGCCTGACTCTTGCGCGGGCTGAGGTTGTGGATGGTGCGCGCGACCAGCTCCTTGCCCGTGCCGGACTCGCCCGTCACCAGCACGGAGGCCGAGGAGGGCGCGACCTGCTCGATGAGCGCGTAAATCTGGCGCATCGGCTCGCTGGCCCCGACCAGCTCGCCGAACGCGCCGCGGTCGCGCAACTGCCGCCGCAGCGCGTCGTTCTCGCGCCGCGCCTCGGCGTACTCGGCGGCGCGGTCAACGACGACGCGCAGCTTCTGAAAGTCAATCGGCTTCTCGAAGTAGTGGAACGCGCCCTCCTCCTGCACGGCGCGCAGGGCCATCTCGACCGTGCCGAGGCCCGTCAGGAGGATGACGGCCGTCTCCGGGTGAAGCCCGCGCATCTCGCGCAGCAGCCCGAAGCCGTCGAGGTTCGGCATGAAGACGTCGGTGACGACGACCGACGGGCGGAACTCCTCGACCAGCGCCAGCGCGGCGCGCCCGTCCGGGGCCTGCGCCGTCTCGTACCCCCAGCTCTGCAACATCTCGCTCAGGGTCTCGGCGATGGCCGATTCGTCGTCGACGATGAGGACTCGTCCCTTCGGCATGGCAAAGAGTTTAGCACAGGCGGCAGAAAGCCAAAGAGGGTGTCGGGTGCTGGGTGTTAGGTGCTAGGAAGACACCTGCTTTTCCCAGCACCTAGCCCCCAGAACCCAGAACCCTAAAGTAGTCCGCGACGGCGCGGGCGAGCGCGCGCGCCGTCTGCTCGCGGGGGAGGATGTCGGCGCGGAGGTCGTGG
>JALZHT010000541.1 GCA_030860645.1 Acidobacteriota bacterium | reverse complement strand
CGTGCCGCCGATGACGACGGCGGCGGGCGTCGCGCTGATCGCGCCGACCGCGGGCGCGGCGTTGGCGACGGAGACGCTCGCCGCGGCGACGGTGAAGTTCCCGGCGGCGTCGGTGACGCGCACCTTGATGGTGCGCGAGTCCGGCCCGTCGAGGCCCGCGGCCGAGAAGGTCGCGCTCTGGCCCGGGGTCTCGAAGTTGCCGTCGTCGTCGAGGTCCCAGTCGAAGGTCAGGGCGTCGTTGTCGGGGTCAGTCCCCGTGGCCGCGACCGCGACCGCGCCGCCCTCGTTCGCGGAGTAGGGGCCGCCGGCCGAGGCCGCGGGCGGCGCGTTCAGGTTCAGCCCGACGACGACGGGGTCGTGGTCGGCCGAGCGGTAGGGCGTCGCCGCGTAGAGGTCTTGCGGCTTGAACTCGGTGTTGTAATCAATCACCGAAGGCTCGTCCGTGTTGATGTGCCACTCGGTGACGCCCGCGACCTGCGTGGCGAGGCTCGGGGTGGCGAGCGCGTGGTCGAGGTAGCCGGCCAGCCCGTCGAAGACGAACGAGTACGGGTTGGCGATGTGGCCCGCGATGGTGTCGACGAGGCCGCCATTGACGAGCGTCGTGATGGGGTCTTCCTTCCCGTAGGCGTTGAGGTCGCCCATCACCAGCACGTCGGTGTCGCCGCTGCTCGACTGGAGGCCGGAGATGAAGCCGAGGAGCGCCTGCGCCTGGATCACGCGCCGCGCGTTCCAGCAGCCCTGGCCGTCGCCCTGGTCGGCGTCGGGGCCGCCGGCCGGGCAACTGCTCTTCGACTTGAGGTGGTTGACGACGACGGTGAACCGCTCGCCGTTCGCGTTGTAGTCGAACGTCTGGGCCAGAGGGGCGCGCTCGAAAGTGTTATTCGGGAACGGCGTGTCGGGGTAATTGACGGCCGCGCCGACGGGCGTGACGCGCGCCGGCTTGTAGAGGAACGCCGTCATGATGGCGTCCGTGCCGGGGCTCGGGCCGACGATGGCCTGGTAGGTCGCCGCGCCGTAGGCGAGGTTGAGCGCCGCCACGAGGTCGTCGATGGCTTCGGGGCTATTGCCGGGGTTGAAGCCGACGTTCTCAATCTCGATGAGGCCGAAGACGTCGGCGTCAATCGCCTTCAGGGCGGAGACGATCTTGTCGCGCTGGCGCTGAAGCTCCAGCGCCGTGTTCGCGCCGCGCCCGTCGAGCGGGTTGGTGCCGGGCAGGTCGAGCGACGTGAAGTAGTTCAGGACGTTGAAGCTAGAAACCTTCACGTTGCCGCCGACCGCGTCCGGCGCGGCCGTGCGCGGGTTATCCCGGCTGAAGGACGGGGCGACGGTCGGGTGCAGGCGGTAGTCGCGGATCGAAGTGGTCGAGGAGATCGAGCCGAAGTCAATCACGCCCGTCAGCCCCGCGACCGTGTCGCCGGCCCGCAGCGTGTTGTCCGCGCCGATGTACGGGATCGGGGCCGGGTTCTGGCCGCCGAAGCCGTCGTCGAGCACGAGCAGGCGGCGGGCGTTCTCGTCGGCCTGCGCGATGGCGGCGGCGCTGTTCGGCAGGTGCGAGTTGGTCGGGTTGAAGAGACGCCCGTCGGAGGCGAGCGTGACCTGGCCGAAGCGGCCCTGGAAGAAGTTCTGGGCGACGGTCAGCGTCTCGGGGATGGTGACGAGCATGCCCTCGTAACGCTCCAGTTCGCCGTTGACCGTCTCCGGCAGGTCAACGACCGTCGTCGCCGGGACGGCGGCCGTGCCGCACTTCGAGAGGGCCGTGACGTTGTCAATCTCGGTCAGCGTGTTGAACTCGATGACCCGGCCCTTCAACGTGACCACGTCGCCGACGGCCACGTCGACGCCGAAGAACGGGTTGGCGGCGGGGACGAAGACGAAGATGCCGTCGGAGGTCGCGGCGTCACCGTCGCCGGCGGCGTCCTGGATGAAGAAGCCGTTCAGCCCCGCAGCGCCCTGGAAGTCGCCGGTCACGACGCCCTTCGTCGTGACGACGGTGTTGTTGGCGGTATTGACGGGGCCGCTGCCCTGAATCTGGAAGATCGGCGTGAACGCGCTCGCGCAGGGGTCGGCGGCGGCGGTGGTGAAAGAGAAGACGTGGTTGGCCGCCATGTTGTCCGGCGGGTCGGTGACATCCTGATCCGCGACCTGCGCGGCGACGACCGTGACGGTGCAAGTCTCGCCGTTCGCGAAGTCGCTGTTCGGGTTGAGCGTGAAAGTGGTCGGCCCGCCGCTGGCCGCCGCGGTGTGCGAACCGCTAACGGTGCAGGAGATCGTGAACCAGTTGCCGGAGGCGGTGACCGGTTCGCTGAAGGTGACGTTGATGTTGGAGTTCACGCCGACGCCCGACGCGCCGCCGGCGGGGGAGGTGCTCGCAACAGCCGGTGCTGAATCAGTGCCGTGCGGGGCGGGCGCGCCGGCCGCAAAATCTGCCGCGTTGTTATCCGTGTCTATCGTGCCGCCGCCGGCCCTGAGCGCGGCGGTGCTGTTGGTCAAGGTTGGGGCCGCCCCACTGCCCTCAAAAAAGTTGGCGCTGCCGTAACCCACCAGATCAACAATCGTGGCGAGAGCGGCAGCCGAGCAGGGGGAGCCGGTACTCCCGTTACATCCGAGCGACGTGGTCGTGTTGACCAGCGCGACTTTACCCGCCCCGGCGGCCATAGCAATGGGGGTCGGGTCAACGAAACCGGGCGAGGGCAGCGGGGCACCGTTGGCGCCGCCGGCCTCTTGAACCACCAAATACTGCCCCGGCGCGAGCGTCACGGTAGGTAGTTCGGTAATTTGCGTGGAAATCCCAAAGTTGCCAGTGCCGGTGGCGCTGGCGTACTGAATTGACCAGCCGGTCATCGTGAAAGGCGCTGTTCCCCTGTTAAAAAGTTCGACAAAGTCGTGTGTGAATGGAGCGCCCGTGTTGCCGCCGCCGCCGTAGACTTGGCTGATGACGATGTTGGGCGAGGGGGCGGCCGAGGCCGTGGGAATAAAAGCTGCGAATTGCGGGAGTGCGAGTAGCGTTAACGAAAAAACGAGAAGCAGGCCGAGGAGCTGACGACGCACGGGGGTAGACAGTCGTCTGCCGGTGGGTGGGCGCATGGAACTTTCCTTTCGTGATTTGACTGGGTTAGCGTCCTACCAGGGAATCCTTCGAGAAAGACGCCTGATCGCGAAGGTTGAAGCGATGCTTTTACTCGATTATCGTTTCGGGGTCAAGCCCCCGGGGGGGTGAACGCGAGATAGATGCCAAAGACCGCCCGCTCGTTGCTTTCGCCCGGCTTAAATCCTAGTTAAATCAGCATTAAAAGTTGAAATCCGGAAAGCGAACGAAAGTTTCGAGGTGCGGGTTAAACAGGCGGAAGCCCGGCCGTGAGGGAGGGCGTCGCGGCTCACC
>JALZHT010000042.1 GCA_030860645.1 Acidobacteriota bacterium | reverse complement strand
GGCTGCGGGGCCGGCGCGGCCGCCGCGCTCGTGCCGACCTGCGAGGCCATCCGCTGGAGCGTCGCCTTGCGGTCGTCGAGCGTCATGAGCTCCGCGGCCTGCTCCTCTGTGAGCGGGACGTGGCCCGGCGTCGGTGCCTGGCCCTCGCCGAGCCGGTAAATCTCTCCTGAGTACGGGTCGCCCATCGGTGCTCCAGTGCCGGGTTTGACCGCCCGCCCGGCGAAGGCCAAGAGGGGTTGGTGGTTCGCGGCGCTTGTCCCCCTCCGCCACTGCTCCGGCGCGAACGCCTCGCGCCTGTTCGTCGTTGACGAAACTCAGCGATCCTCGTCGTCCCAGTCGTCCTTCGCGTCCCGCCGCTCGCAGTTGTAGTTGAGCGTCGAGAGCGCCGCCCGCGCGGCCGCGCGCCTACGCATAGCATCCTCATGCTGGGCGATGACCTCGCGGTGCTTGTCCAACTGCTTGCGGTCGTCCTCGTCCATCTCGGACTCGGGCTTTTCGAGGGCGCGCCGCGCCCGGCTCAGATACCACTCTTCCGGCCCCTCCGCGCGCAGGTCGTCGAGGATGCCTTCGAGCGAGCGCAGGAGGCGGGCGGGGTCGTCCTCCGTGCCGACCTCCACCGTCACCTCGACCCTCATGTTCTCGTAGTTGCCGAGGTTGTAGACGCGGCCGACGTGGAGGCGGCTGACGCGGCTCTTGGGTTGTGGCTCGTCCATGCTGATTCTCCTGAAGTGTCAAAGCTGAAAAGATCAGCGGCCTTTCGGGCCGCCCCGCATGACCTGCTGATGCGCGCCGCTGAGGGCGTTGATCGCCTCCTGCATCTCGCCCGTCCGCTTGTCCGGCGGCGTCATATTCCAGGCGTGGCAGACCGCCTCAACCGCGCGCAGCAAGGTGTCCTCGTTCCCGGCGAGGCGGGCCGACTCTTCCGCGGCCGACCGCGCGTAAATGTCGCACTCGACGATGACCAGGTTCGCGGTCGCGTTCACGACATCAACGCTCACCGCCGAACCGACCCTGTCAAACCACTCGCGCCACGCCTCTGCCGAACTCGACATCTTCAACCTCAGACCAGTACCGGTTTCAAATCACAGCGCGGACAGCAGTCCGCGTCTTTTATCCAGCCGCTCACGCACGCGGTTAGCGCCCGCCTCCGTGAGAATCATTGAGTCGATCTTCCCCTTCGTGCGCGAGACTTCGACAAAGCCGTGCGTCTCTAACTGGCGGAGGAGGTTGAACACTTCGCGCCAGCCGTCCCTGTCGCCGGACTCGGGGCAGTCATCCAGCGCGGAGCAGAACTCACTGAAAGAGGTCTCTTCGGTCGAGCCGACGGCCGCCAGGATGGTGATGTCGTCCATGAGCTTCCCTTCCCGCCTCCCCGCCCGGTGGGGTATGATCGCCGGCATGAGCCGAGACGAACCCCGCCCGCCCCGCCGCGCCACCTTCCGCTGCGTCGTCTGCGGCGACCGCGTCACCGTAGACCTCGACGACCTCGACAGCACCGACTTCGAAACGCTCCGCCACTTCCGCCACTGCGGGGAGCGCAGGGAAGAAGTTAAGGAGGACGAGGAGACCGATCACCTCAGAGACCCTTAGCGCGCAGGCGTTCCCGGCTTGCGCGCTTCTGCTTTTTGCCGTTGCCGGCCGTTGCGGAAGCCTCTTGGTAGACCACTGGAACTTGGCGGAGGTAGAGTGGGAGGCCGAGCTTTAGAATCTCCTCACCAGCCTCAGAAATGTTTTGCCCGCGTCTCGCGCCTTCAACGCGAATGCTGAGCTTCAGTTCTACCGGCGCGTTGATGGTGATATTGTCCCGCTCTTTTTCTTCGGTGGTTGTCGCCATGCACTCTGCCCCTTTCTTGGGATTGGATATATAATATATTCTATCTTACCCGTCAAGGAGTATTTCAGACAAAAGAAAAGCGCCCGACCGAAGCCGAGCGCTAATAAGCCAAACCTGATGGGGGTATTACGGAATAGGGATGGTGACGGGTTTGGCTCGTGGCGCGGGCAGTTTCGCTTTAACCCGATCCCGCGCCTCTCTTAGTAGATAGCTATGCGGCGCAAACTCCAACGCGCTAACGAATAAATCCAAAGCCCCTTGATAGTCACCTTGTCTTTCAAGGTCTAGCCCGGTTCCAAAGAGGTCTTGCGCCACGCTCCTATTGACTTCCTCTGTGTCCCGATGACCAAAGCACACAATGTCTTGCACACCCTCGCTTAACGTATCAGGCGTGACATACGACCATCTCTCATCCGTTGAGATGGTAGGCAGCACCGCACCTGCCTTGCTGTACCTTGTTACGGAGAGGGTGCGCGTCCGCCGTTCTGCGCAATCGAATTCTTCCAGAGATAATGTGTGCTCTAGTGTGTCCTCGCCGTTTCGCTCAATAACGTATTTGACCCACAGGCGGATCACACCAGAGCGGCGGACGACTCTGCTTCGATCATAATAGACGTTAGTTCTCTCGACCTGCGGCTGCAACTGCAATGTGCTAATGACCGCGAGCCGCCACCCACGTTTTTCCTCGATTGCTGGCGGCAGGCTCTCAATTAACCCGTCCAAGTCCAGCGTATCGCGCCTTGATGGAACAGGGGCAGTACGCTTCTTTTTGCTACGCTTGGTTTGGGCTTGTGTACCCGTCACCTGAACCGCCAAGCAGAGCAGCAAGATTATCAGCAGGCGCATGACAGTACCCCGGTGTTAACGCGCTGGCCTACACACCTTGCACGGCGTGTAACCCCGGCTCTTGGCCTCTCTCAGGGAGACGGGAATCTTGCTGCTATGCAGATGCCGGCAGCTCCCCCGGTGATACCGCTCGCCCGTCCGCGTGATGTAGACGGTGACGGCCTGCGGGTCGCGCTGCGGCTCGGAGGCTGGCGTGGTGGGCGGGGCTTCCGTGGCGGCCGTGGCCGTGCCGGTCAGCGCGGCCGCCGGGGCGTTGCCGCGGAAGATGCTTTTCAGGTAGTCGCCGCCGAATCCTATCGTCGCCGTGATGAGGCAGAGGACTGAGGCGAGGGCGAGTGTCAGGTTGTTGCGCCGCATGGTGAGAACCTCCAGTGGCGCGGCATCTTATTATCTTGTTGACATCCTGTATACTTGTATATTATATACCCGCAGATTTTATATTGCCGGGGAGGCACATGAGTAGCGAACAGGATCAGAAGCTCCAACTGGTGCTTACCAACGAAGAGTGGGGGCGTTACTTGGAAGTGTTGCGGAGGGCTAAGGGTAAGAACCCGCGGCTGAAGAACTCCGACATTAACCGTGTGCTATTGGGACTCGCCAAACCGAACGACGCAATAACCGCCGAAGACATTCAATACTTTCAGCAACCCGAAGTACAGACCGGGCGCGCCAGAGTCGGGAAGTCCGGGGGGCGGCGTCCCGCCGGCAAAAGGAAAGTTAACGGCGGTTAGAATGGGTAGGTCTTCACCGGCTCGCCCTCTCGATAGTTCTTCACGTCCTCGGCCTTGAAGCGGCCCACGATCTTACCCTCAATACTCGCCGCCGCAAGGGACACATTGACAGGCTCTAATGCGTCGTTGGCGGGCGTCAGTATCGCCCGCCGGCCGTCACGGGTAAGCCGGCCCACGGCCAAAGGCTCGCCCGGCGCATCAACGCCGACCCAATCCCCGTCCTCGACCGGCCCCGCCACGATTAGCACCCAATCCCCATCGCTCACGCCCTTGTCGCGCAGCGTGTCGTCATGTATTTGGTGCGCGATACAAACGTCACCGGCCCCGACCCCTTGAGGCAGCTCGAACTCGAACATCGCACAGATGTCTTTGACGACCGGGGGATCCGCCTCTTTCGGTCGGATTATGGAATGCTGGTGTTGCCGGGGCTGTAAGTCGCGGAGATCATACTCGTCAATCAACTGATAGATTCTCTGATGATTCTTCATCCCCAGCAGCTTTGAAGCCTTGAGAGCATTACCCCCAGCGGACAGCAGGGCCAGCCTGACCAACTTTCGCTCATGCTCTCGCTTCGCTTCTGCCAGTGAGAAGCCCCGCCAGAACGTCTCGTCGGGCACTTGGTTCTCGTCAAGGCTGTCTAGGTCGAGGTTGTCGTTGCTGGCTGTCATTCGGCTAAGAATACGACCGGCGATGTCTAAAAGGCGTTCGTTGATTGAGCCGTCCTGCGCGCCGGCGAGCAAGTCCCTGGCCTCCTGAAAAGCCGCCCGGGCGCGCTCAAGAGGCAGATGCGGCGACTCTTCCAACAGCGCGAGGAGCGCCCGCCCGGCCCCTTCCCTGTCGCCTATTTCCCGCGCGATATGTGCCGCCCTCTCGAACACCCCGCGGGCTTGCGCCGCGTTGTTGGTGCGTGAGAGCGCGATCCCGTAAGTGACGAGCGCTTCCGCGAGTATAGCAGGCTGGTCGCTCTCCTCCAGCGTCCTCACGGCCGGCTTGATGACCTTCAGCGCTTCAAAATACCGCCCCTCTCCGGTGAGAATTTTAGTGCGGGTCTCGTTGACTCTGGCCGCGAGAATGACATCTTTATTCGACTCAAAATACGCGAGAGCCTTAAGCGCGTATTCGTGCGCCTCTTGATATTTCTTCAGTTTATAGAATAGGTTGCTGGTATTGTTGTCAACGACGGCTTTGTATCTCAGGTTGCCGATGTTCTCGTAACAAATACCGGCACCTGCATACTCAAGCAACGCCTCTTCAATCTGCCCCGTTTCCTCAAGCGTTGTGGCGTATAAGTTATGAAAAGTTCCTTTGAGGTATTCACTCTGAACCTTGCCAATTAGACTTCGATTTTCTTTATGCACCTCAAGAGCCGCATGATACCGCTGGGTTTTATTCTCAACGATCCCGAGCCAGATGCGGGCACGCACTGCCGACTCGGTAGCCTCATCAGGCAATCTGTCTAACACCTGTCTAAGAATAACGCGCGCGTCATCGAATCTGCTCTGATACTGACAACAGGCAGCGATATAGATATGAGCATCGAGAACTCTGTCATCCAATCCGGCTTCTTCAAAATGCCGGATGCTTTCCGTGATAAGGTCTTTGGCAATTTCTTGCGGGTCGGTTAGTTTCTTTGCGCTACCGAGCCGGCTGGTCAGCATACCCACCCTTAACAGCAATTCAGCCTTCGCCTCCGCACTGAGGGCGTCTAAATCAGGACGCTCCCCCACACGTTGCCAACGCTTTAGCACTGCCCGCGCGCCCTCTAGGTTTCCGCTTTCCTCGGCGGTTTGAGAGGCACGGCAACGCGCTATCACTTCCTCACTAATTGAGAGGTCGCCGTGAAGAGGTAAATTGAGACGTTCTAAGACCATGATTTCACTGCCTTTGGTTTACAATTTCAAATATATTTGTAAAACTACCAGGGAAGCCTTGCCTACCTTGTTCCTTTACCGGAGAACACCATGAAAAAAGCTCTTGCTTCCCTGACTCTCGCCGCGGCGCTTACCATTTCGACCCTTTCAGCTTTTGAGCGCTTCGGCGGTAGTTTCAACACCCACGCCGGGAACATCGAGATCGGTGCCGTCGCGAATCCAAATCCCGACCCGACTCCGACTCCCACTCCGACCGCACCGTCAGAAGACGGGAACATCGAAATCGGCGCTCGCTCGCTTTATGCCTGGGTTGACTTGGCTGTAACGATGTTGACAGCTCTGCTCTAACCCAAGTCCATCTACTGCTTGATGGCTGTAAGGATTGACCGCCGCGCGGCGGCCCACCGGGAGTGTGTAATCGGGGAGACTTCCGGGACGGTGCGCTGAATTCCGTCTGAAGAAGTAAGGGGAATTTAGCGGAAGCGTCAAAAAACTGTCAAGCTGACCGTTCAGCTTTTTGGATTTTCTAGGCAGCAACAGAGTCATCCCTTCAGAGGAGCGCCCGCCGTTAAGACGGGCGCTCTCATTTTGTGCTTGACGTATCGAATATAGGATATATAATATATCTAAGTCAAGAGGAGAGATAGTGAAGACAGGGCATTAAGGATTTACGCAAGACTTTGACGAACTGGATTCATCTTCGCAAAGATTTTTTTCACGGTAACTAGGGGAAATCACGGAGACGACCTCCCATGAGCACCCGCCACCCCGGACCCGCCGCCGAGACGCCGGCCGACGATGTCGAGCGGTACATCCACTCGCTGATGCCCGAGAACGTCTGCTGCGGGACGCTGCGCGGGGCGCTCCAGAACCTCATCATCGTCCTGGCCCCGGACGGCTGGTACTACATCGCGGGCCGGCACGGCAACCAGTTCATCGCGCTCTGCCCGTGGTGCGGGAAGCAACTGATCACGGACGAGGACGCCGAGCGCGCATTCCGGGAAGGGGGCCGCTGATGGGCGCACACCGTCACAACTCCGAGGCCCGCTCGCTGGCCGCCGCCTCCACCGTCACCTCCGTCTCGCTCGTCGAGCGCGGCCCGGCCGAGGGGGAGTACGAGACGAAGTGGGTTCCCTACTACCGGCAGTTCGCCGCGAAGTACACCTCGGGCGGCCGCGTCTACGACGGCGTCGGGCCGACCGAGGGCGAGGCGAGGGCGCGGGCGAAGGCCCTGGCCGACGAGATGCGTGCGCGCGACGCGGAGGCGGCCCGCGGGAAGCTCTGCCCGGCCTGCCTCGAACCGCTGCCCGGCCATTGGGAGAAGTGCTCGTTCGCCGCCCCGCCCGACTTCGACGACTCCGACGAGGCGGCCGAGTGGGTAGGGGAGGTGTAGCCGAGGAGCGCGGTGATTTACTTATCTGGCACGCTGAAGCCGAAGGAGATCGCCAACAGGCTAGACATCGGCCTACTGCTCGGCTTCAGGCCGGGCGGCGACTTCAACGGGCAGGCCAAGTACGTTGACCGCATCCTGTGGGCGGCGGACAACAACTGCTTCAACGACCCCGCGGTGAAGGCCGAGGACTACCTGACCTGGCTTGAGCGAATGTCGCCGTTCCGGGAGAACTGCCTGTTCGCCAACGCGCTCGATGTCGTCGGCGATGCCGCGAAGACGTGGGAGCGCAGCCGCGACGTGCTGCCCGAGATTCGCAGGCTCGGCTACCCGGCCGCGCTGGTGGCGCAGGACGGCATGGAGGACAGGCCCGTTGAGTGGGATGCGTTCGACTGCCTGTTCATCGGCGGCTCTACCGAGTGGAAGCTCTCGGGCGACGCCTTCTGGCTCTGCCGCGAGGCGCAGAAGCAGGGCAAGTGGGTTCACATGGGCCGGGTCAACTCAAAGCGCCGCATCCTGCAAGCCCGGTTCGCCGGCTGCAACAGCGTTGACGGGACTTTTCTGAAATTCGGGCCGGACGTAAACCTGCCGACGCTGGAAAAGTGGCTCGACTTTATTCACAAGCAGCCGGTGCTTAATTTCTAAACCTCGCCGACCGATGTGCTTCGATTTCACACTGAGGACTCCCCGCGGTGCGCCGCTCCCCGCTCCGACGCCACGTCCCCCTGCGCGGCCACGGCAAGAAGGGCCGGGCGTGGTCGTCGGAGCGCCGCCGCCTCAAGGAGAGGTTCTACCGGCGGGGAATAATTTACTGCGAGCTGCGGTACGAGGGCTGCTACCGGGACAACTTCCTGGGCTTCGCGCACGCCAGGAAGAGGCGCAAGCTGAGAGACGGCGAACTCGGCCAGGTGATACTGGCCTGCTCGCATTGCCATGATCTGATCGAGAGATTATCTCCCGACGAGATGTACGACGTGGTTATGAGCACCATCGAGAGGCGTGAGGAGAGCAAGGCTGGATGAGCGATACACCCAAGCATACGTTATTGCCCGTGGAAGCCGTTAAAGCCGCTTACCACGACGAGGGCGAGTGGGCCGTGGCGACGAAGGTGCGCTACCTAGCAATCGTCAACGACGGCGTTCACAGGGCCGAGGCCGACGCGCGGAGGCTCGCCGCCTGCTGGAATTTCTGCTTAGGGCTGTCGCAGGAGCAACTCGACGGCTTACTTCAAAGCGGACTGAACGCCGCGGCGCTGGTTGACAGCCGCCGAGACTCCCAAAACGACAGCGCGTAGCGCGCCTGTATTGGAGTAATCGCATGAGCAACATCATTTGCCCGAGCTGCGACGGCCGGAAGGGTGGAATGGCCTTCGTCTGCGGCCCCGGCTCAGACGGCATGCGCTGGATGCCCTGCTCAACCTGCAAGGGTACAGGCGAGATCACCGTGGCGCACCTTGAGCGCATCCGCCAGTCGAAGCCGATGCGGGCCGACCGTGTATCCCGACGCGTAACGCTGCACGAAGAGGCCAAGCGGCTCGGCTGCAACATGGGCGAGTGGTCGCGCATCGAGGCCGGCGGCGAGCCGGAGACTGAGGCGGGGGCGCGTGCGCTCGCCGCGAGGCTTCAAGAGCTACAAAGCGCCGGCGCGTAAGCGCCCCTGTGACGGAGCAGCATCATGTCCGACGCCCAGATCAACCTCGAAGAGTACTTCCGCCGCCTCGCCCGCGAGGAGGCGCTGAAGGTCTACTCGGAGAACGCCGACGCGGCCCGCGGCGAGTGGGTGAGCGTCCGGCAGGCCGCCGAGCTGACGAGCCTCAGCCCCGCCCACGTCCGCAAGTACATCAAGAAGCTCCAGGCCAAAGACAAAGACCACCCCGACATCTACCAGCCCAACGGCCCCGGCTCCCAGCCGCTCCGCCTGCGCCGCTCCGCCCTTCGGAATCTCAGGGCCGCGTGATAGAGTCCGCGCGCCCTCGCGCACCCCGAAGGAAAGGAGATTCTCATGCCAGAGAAAGCACCCCGGCAGCGGGGCCAAGTGAAAGACCTCGGCGGCGGCAAGTACAAGATCGCCGTCCCGCTCGGCACCCGCCCCGACGGGAGCCGGCCCTACCACCACGAAACTTTGCGCGGCACGACCGAGCCGAAGGCTTGGAAGAGGGTCGTCGCCGTCCTCGCCCAGGTGGACAGCGGAACCTACTTCCTCGCCTCCAGAGAGCCGATCAAGGACGTCATCGAAGAGCGGCTCGACAGGCTGCGGCGGGACGGCCGCAAGCGCCTGACGCTGGAGCGTTACCGGATGCACGCCGAAACCCACATCCTGCCCGCCCTCGGGGCCGAGACGCCCGTCGGGGAGGTGACGGCGGACAGCATCCAGGCGATGGTGAACCGGATGCAGGACGAGGGCTACAACCCGCGCTACGTCGGGGACGTTTACCGGGGGCTGAAGGCGGCCCTCGCCCGCGCCGTCAGGAAGGGCAAGCTCGCCAGGAACCCGGCCGACGACGTAGACCTGCCGCCCGCGGGCAGGCCGAAGAAGGCCCGCGTCTTCGACGAGCGGGAGGCGCTCGACTTCATCGAGACCTGCCGCCGCGAGCCGCGCGACTTCCTGTTCGTCTTCAGCCTGCTCACCGGCCTGCGCCCGTCCGAGTTCATGGGCCTCGAATACCCGAACCTCTCGCTGGCCGTCGAGGGCGACAGGGAGCGGGGCCTGGCCGTCGTCGAGAAGATCATCGTCAGGCCGCGCAACGGCGGGTGGGAGTTCGGGACGCCGAAGACCCCGACCTCCGCCCGGCGTGTCTACTTCCCCGCGGGCATGTATTATGATTTGATGGCCGCGAAGGGGGAGCACCTGGAGAGGCTGCGGAGGCTCGGCCAGAGTCACCAACTGGTCTTCACCGGGTTCTGCGGCCGGCCGCTCCACCCCGGCTCGCTCCTGCGGAGGTTCCTCAAGGTCTGCGAGGCGGCCGGGGTCGGCACCGCGGGGCGCTCCCTCTACACGCTCCGGCGCTCGCACGCCACGATCAGCCTGCTCGCCGGGGAGAACCTGAAGTCGCTCTCCGAGAGGATGGGCCACGCCTCGGTCGAGTTCACGCAGAACGAGTACGTGGACGCCCTGCCGGTCATGCACCAGATGGCGGCCGACAGGCTCGAAAACCGGCTGCTCCGCACGAATCTCGCACACGAGGGCGCGGGGCACGTGATGTAAACCGTTGACGGCGAACGCCTTTAAGATGCGGATGTTAGAACTTCCTCATCTTTCCCACTTCTCTTCCGGAACGAGGCAACCGACGATGAACAGACGCACGCAACTTCTCGCGCCGCTCGCCGCCTTGCTCTTGGCCTCGGCGTGCGCGCCCGTCCAGCAGACGAACACGCCGCCCGCCCCCTCGCCCGCCGCGACGCGGGCCGCCGGCCTCCCGGCCGAGCTCAAACCCGCGCTCGACTCGATCACCGCCGACCAAATCCTCCAGCACACGAAGGCGCTCTCGGCCGACGAGTTCGAGGGGCGCGGCCCCGGCACGCGCGGCGAGGAGCTGACGGTCAAGTACCTGACCGAGCAGATGCAGCGCATCGGCCTCAAGCCCGGCAACCCCGACGGCACCTACGTCCAGAAAGTCCCGCTCGTCGGCATGAAGGCCGACCCCTCGATGAGCGTCACGGCCGGCGGCCGCAAGTTCGACCTCAAGTTCCCGGACGACTTCGTCGCCGTCTCGCGCCGCAACGTGCCGGAGACGCGCGTCGCGGCCTCCGACCTCGTCTTCGTCGGCTACGGCGTCGTCGCCCCCGAGTACGGCTGGGACGACTACAAGGGCGTGGACGTGCGCGGCAAGACCATCGTCATGCTCATCAACGACCCGGCCGTGCCCTCGGCCTCCGACCCCGCCCAGCTCGACGAGAAGATGTTCAAAGGCAAGGCCATGACCTACTACGGGCGCTGGACGTACAAGTACGAGATCGCGTCGGAGAAGGGCGCGGCCGCCGCCATCATCGTCCATGAGACCGGCCCGGCCGGCTACCCCTACGAGGTGGTCAAGGGCAGTTGGGGGCAGGAGAACTTCGACATCGTCTCGCCCGACAAGAACATGGGCCGCGTCGGCATCGAGTCGTGGGTCACGCTCGACCGCGCGAAGGAGATTTTCGCGGCCGGCGGCCAGAACTTCGACGAGTTGAAGAAGGCCGCCACTTCGAAGGACTTCCGCCCCGTCGCGCTCACGGCGAAGATGGACGGCTCGGTGAGGAACACTTTGCGCGAGGTGCAGTCGAACAACGTCGTCGGCCGCCTCGAAGGCTCAGACCCGAACCTGCGAAACGAGCACGTCGTCTACACGGCCCACTGGGATCACCTCGGCGCGGCAGACAAGGGCGAGGGCGACCGCATCTTCAACGGCGCGCTCGACAACGCCTCCGGCACGGCGCAGGTCTTGGAGATCGCCGAAGCCTTCACCAAGCTGCCGACGCCGCCCAAACGCTCGCTCCTCTTCCTCTTCGTCACGGCCGAGGAGAAGGGCCTGCTCGGGGCGAAGTACTACGCCGCCAACCCGCTCTACCCGCTGCGCACCACGCTCGCCAACATCAACGTCGACGGCGTCAACCAGTGGGGCCGCACCTCCGACATCGTCATTATCGGCGACGGCAACTCGACGCTCGACGACCTGACGCGCGAGGTCATCGCCATGCAGGGGCGCAAAGTCCAGCCCGACCCCGAGACCGAGAAGGGCTTCTACTACCGCTCCGACCACTTCGAGTTCGCGAAGGTGGGCGTGCCGGCGCTCTACGTCGACACCGGCACCGAGTACGTCGGCAAGTCGCCCGAGTACAGCAAGCAGAAGCGCGACGAGTACACGAACAACGATTACCACAAGCCCTCGGACGAGGTGAAACCCGACTGGGATCTGTCCGGCGCGGTCGAGGACGCGCACCTGCTCTTCGCCGTCGGCCACCGCGTCGCGCAGGGCGACCGCTACCCGGAGTGGAAGCCCGGCACCGAGTTCAAGGCCAAGCGCGACCAGATGATGGCCGCGCCGCAGAGTTAATGTGACGCGGTGAAGAATTTTAGATTTTTGATTTGCGATTGGCGATTGGCAGACGGCGGGCGCGCCGCCTCGCAATCGCCAATCGAAAATCGCAAATCTAAAATCAAAATTTCTTCACCGCGTCTCCGCGGCTAAACTTCCGTCTGACTGGTTCAGCTTTATGAAGTATCCGAGAATGAAGTGCTTGATTCTGGCGCTGTGCGCCGCGTCCTGCGGCGCGGCGGCGCGCGGGCAGCAGCCGGCGCAACCTACGCCGGGGCAGGACGCGCCCGGCCCCGTGAAGAAGGCCAACGCGCGGCCCGCCGCCGAGCCGGCCGCGCCGCCGGAGCCGTTCGACAAAGCCGCCGCCACGCAACTGGCCGGGCAGTGCGTGAGGCTGGAGACGGAGGAGGGGGCCGTCGAGGTCGAGATGCTGGCGGAGGCCGCGCCCGAGACCGTGCGCAACTTCCTCAACCTCGCCGCCACGGGCGCTTACGACACGACCGTCTTCGGCCGCGTCGTCAAAGGCTTCGTCATCCAGGGCGGCGACCTCGCGACGCGCGAGAAGCTGACGCCGGAGCTTGCGCGGCGCGCGCAGCGCACCATCCCGGACGAGCCGAACCCCGTCAAGCACGTCCGCGGCGTCGTCTCGATGGCCCGCACGAGCGAGCCGAACAGCGCCACCACGAGCTTCTTCATCCTCGTCGGCGACGGCTCGCACCTCGACGGCACCTTCTCGGCCTTCGGCCGCGTCCGCTCCGGCATGGAGGTCGTTGACCGCATCAACCAGGCCCCGGTCGACGGCGAGAAGCCGCTCAAGCCCGTCCGCCTCACGCGCGCCACGGTCGCGCCCTGCCGGAGCGAACAAAAATAAGTTGCGGGTCGCGGGTGAAGGGATTTTCGATTTTTGATTTTTGATTTGCGATTGGAAGAGCGCGGCCCCCGGCTCTCTCC
>JALZHT010000540.1 GCA_030860645.1 Acidobacteriota bacterium | reverse complement strand
TCCTCGAACCCGTCGTCGAGCGCCGCGCGGGGCGGAGGATATAGGTTGCGGGTTCCGGGTGTCGAGTTAAGAAATTGTATTTAACTCGAAACCCGCGACCCGCAACTAGAAAGAGGGGCGCGAGTCCGTGAAGACTCGCGCCCCTCTTGGCGTAACGGACAGTGCCCGCTGAACCGTTACGGCGTGACGCGGAAGATGCCCCAGATGCCGTTGTCGAACTGGAAGGACGACTGCGTGCGGTAGAGGTAATCACCCCTCACGCGCTGCGCGCCGCCCGCCCCGTTCTCCAACACCACGTCCATGTGGTTCGAGGCCCCGTGGCCGAACATCGAGCCTTTCCACTCGGAGAGCGGGTTCGACCCGATCTTCGTGGAGTTGTTCGTGTACGGCTCCTGCTGCCAGATGTGCCCGTGCACCTGGAAGACGTTGTTGCGCATGTGCCCGTTCGACATCAGGACGCGGAACCGGACGGGCGTGCCGGCCTGCGCCGTGAAGACCGGCGTGACGGGGTCGCCGCCGACCTGCGCGTTGTTGAGCGAGTTGGTGAAGTCGACCGCGCGGGTCTCCTCAAGGGGAGCTTCGGGCGCGTAGCCCATCCGCTTCCACATCGGCTCCGAGCGGTAGTTGAGCGCCTTCTGACCGGAGTCCTCGGCGTCCTCCTCGCCGGCCACGTTGGGCACCGCCGCGGCGTCGCCCTCGCGGTCGCCCATCCGCAGGTTCACGTCGTTCTGGAACTGGAGGACGAACTCGCGGAACTTCGTGCCGTCGGCCTTCGTGACCGTGGCCGACGAGCGCGAAGAGGTGTCCTCGACCCACGTCGCGCCCTGCGGCTCGACGATGAGCGAGGCGATGGCGCCCTTGTTCGAGTGCTTGATGGGGTCGGACGAGATGAGGTTGACGGAGCCGAACTCGACCGGCGTCGCCACCTTCGTCGTGCCCTGCATGGACACGTCGCCCGCGTACCACTTGTACTTCACCACCTCGCCGGGGCCGGCCGTCTGGTCGGCCGGGAGCCCGTTCTTGGCGTTGATGTAGTTGGTGACGTTGAAGCCGACGTTGGCTCCGTTATCGGTCGAGACGCTGTAGGCGAGGAGCTGCGGGTGCAGCCCGACGCGGTTCGACGGCTTGACCTGGTTGGCGTTGTAGCCGTCCACGATCATCGGCAGCGTGTTCCAGCCGGCGGGGTCGGGCATCTCGGCCGGCAGGCGGTTCGTGAGCGTCAACTCGATGCAGTCGCCCGCGTTGGCGCGCAGCACCAGCGGCTCGGGCGTTAGGCCCGCCCTGAGCTTGCCCGCGCCGTCGAGGTCGGCCGAGCGGACGTACAGGATGGCCGTCGGGTCGTGCAGGATGCCGCCGTTACCCGGACGGTTGTTGTAGACGAGCGTGCCGCCGGGCAGCGCGTCGCGGGCGAGCACGGCCGTCACGCCGAACTTCTTCGGGGTGACGTTGACCGGGCAGACGCCGCTGAAGTCCTTGTTGTTCGTGGCCGACTTGGCCGTGCCCGTCGGGTTCGACGGGAGGGCCGGGAGGTCGGGCTGGAGGCCGCCGCCGCCGTTGTACGCGCGCAGGATGCCCCACGCGCCGTTCCACTGGCCGTCGACCGAGGCCGAGGGCTGGTAGAGGTAGTCGGCGAAGGGCGAGGAGCCCTTGACCGCGCCCAGCTCGGGGATGAGGAACTCGAAGTGCTCCGAGATGCCCATCGCCTGCGACGAACGGAAGCCGGAGTTGTTGTTGGCGGCCGACTGCGGGTCGTTCGGGGTGCCCGGCTCGAACTTCCACTTGATGCCGTGGACGTTGAAGTTGTGGCTCTCCTCGTGCGCGCCGACGAGCACGCGCACCTGCACCTTGTCGGCCTCGTAGGCCCGCATCAGCGGCGTGAAGGGATCGCCGCCCTGGAGGCCGCCCGTCAGCGGCGGGTAGAAGCCGGGCTGTGTGTTCAGCTCGGGCATGGCGCGCATGATGTCCGAACGGAAGACGCTCGAGAGATCGCCGGCGAGGCCCGCGGCCTGCTGGTTGGTGTTCGGGTCGAGCGTGCGCAGCGCGACCGGCTCGTTGCGGTAGTTGACCGTGGCCGTGCCGGGGTCGGCCGCCGAGATGGCCTCGGGGCACGGGAGCGGCACGCCGCCCGGGCACTCGTCGGCCTTCTGGACGTTGATGGGGAGCGCCGCCTCCTCCTTCGCGGGCGGGTTGATGGCCGCCGCGGGGTCGGGGACGGGGTGGCCCGCGCCGTTGACGCCGCCGCCCTTCTTGTAAGCCAACTGGTAGTCGGCGAACTCCAGCAGGAACTCGCGGTAGCTCTCGGTCGGCGTCTGGATGATCGCCTGCCAGCTCGTCGGGCCGCCGTCGGCGCGACCGCCGAGCTGCTGGCCCGTCTCGTTGTGCTTCCACGTCGAGCCTTCAGGCTCGGTCACGAGGCCGGCGTAGGTGCCCGCCTGCTGGTGCGTCGAGGGGCCGAAGTGGTCGTGCGTGAAGACCGTCCGGAGCGTGCGATCCTTGTTGTTGTTGTTGAGCGTGTTGTCGGCGAACCAGCGCTGGATGGTCGTCTGCGCGCCGAGCCAGTCGTCAATGCCGTTGCCGTCCTCGTCCTTGCCGGCGAGGCCGAAGAAGGGGTGCTTTTCGAGTTCGAGGTGGGCGCGCGAGCCGTCGGTCTTGATGAGGCCGCCCGCCTCGTTGATGGCGTGGATGCGCTCCTGCACCTCGCCGGGGGCGAAGGTGCCGTCCTCGTAGTTGAAGCCGTTGCCCGCGCCGTCCGACGAGGTCACGTCGAACTTCACGAGGTGGATGTGCTGGCCCATGATGTCGGTCGGGGTGCGCACCTGGAAGTCGTCCAACTCGTAGTTGTGCGGGACGAGGTTCGTGTGGTGGAAGACGATGCAGTCGTTCGTGTTGGCGCGGAAGAACAAAGGCTCGGGCGTCCGCTGGCCTTCGATGGTCGGCCGCACGTCCTCCCAGAGGGCGAGGATGCGCGACTGCGGGAAGTGCCAGCCGGCCTTGTTGAGCGTCAGGTCGAGTTGGAAGTTCGCGCCCTTGTAAACGCGCGAGCGGCCGGCGGCGTTGCCGGCGTCGTCGCGGCAGGGGTCGGCGAACGGCGCGCCGGCGACCTGCGGCAGGCCGTTGAGCTGGAAGGTGCCGGACGTGCCCTCGGGCGTGAAGCTGTTGACCGCCTTCTGCGCGTGGAAGGCCATCGCGGCCTGCTCGGCGGCGGTGCCCGCCTCGGGCACTTCCTGCGCGACGGCCGTCAGAATCTCCTTCGAGAAGTCGAGGCGCGTCTCGACGCTGTGGGCGGTGCCGCCCGTGATGACGTGGCGCGGGAGTCCGCCGTCGTCCACGGTGTCGAGCGGCGGGTGCGGCGGCCGGTGGCCGGCGACGCCGGGGATGTAGAA
>JALZHT010000539.1 GCA_030860645.1 Acidobacteriota bacterium | reverse complement strand
CTGTCGGCCTGAAGAGGATTTTCGATTTTGGATTTTTGATTTGCGATTGGCCGACAGCGCGGCAATCTCTTCCAATCGCAAATCAAAAATCCAAAATCCAAAATCGAAAATCCCTCTCAAAAGTCCAACGGCTTCAGGTCGGGCTCGACCCAGCGGGCGCGGGCCTCGTCGGAGTCAACGACGGCCTTGCTGTAGTATTCGAAGACGAGGCGCGAGTCGCCGCACTCTTCGATTAGCTCGTTGGCGAGTTCCGCGAGCGGGCGGCCCGTGCCGGCGCGCGCGGCGAAGGCGCGGACGCGCCGCACCCAGAAGAGGGTCAGCGTCTCGTGGTACTTGCGCGGGTCGACGCCGTTGCCGGCGATGAACCGCGCGAGACCTTCGCGCATCCGCGCGGCCGTCGCCCGCTCGTCCCCGAGCCGCGCGAGCAGCGCGAGGGCGACCGTCAGGTGGCGGCCGTGGTCGAACTCCGCCGCCGGCAGCTCGCACGACTCGAAGCCGCGCAGAACCTCCTCCACCTCCTCGTCGCTCCGGTAAAGTTTGTCGCCCATCGCCGTCGTTCCCCGCCCGCCTGCGGGCAGAAAAGGGCGGGGCAGGCCATTCTCAAACGACCTGCCCCGCCCGGCTTAATCTAATTGATGTTGATTCGTCTACTTCGACTCGTTCGCGTGCCGCGTGAGGCGCGATTTGAAGCGCGCGGCGGCGTTGCGGTGCAGCGCCCCCTTCTGCACGGCCTTGTCTATGAGCGAGACCGTCTCCGGCAGAAGCGCCCGGGCCGCCCCGGCGTCGCTGCCTTCGAGCGCGGCGCGCAGCTTCTTGATCCCCGTCCGCAGCTTCCCGCGGTTGCCGCGGTTAATCAGGCGGCGCTTCTCGTTCTGGCGCATGCGCTTCTCGGCAGATTTGTGATTCGGCATCCTTTGAAACTCCGTCGTAACCAGCCTGGTGTTAAAGTGACCGCGCACAGTGAGCTATCAGGGCCTCTGCGCAAAGCAGAAAGTATAGGGGCCGGCCCCGCGCGTGTCAAGGCGGGTCGCCCGCGGCGCGGGCCTGAAACCCCACTTCGTTGACACCCCCGCGGGTGGTGTTGTAGCGTTCACGGGCGAGATGAAAAAGGCACCCACTCCCACCCTCAAGCGCCCGGCCGCGCGGCCCCCGGGGCGTCCCCCGCGACAAGGAGAAGAGAGCGACTTTTGAAGAAGATCGAGCTTCCGCCAAGGGCCGTCGAGACGCTGTTCGGCGTCCACGACCAGAACATCAAGTACCTCGAATCGTTGCTCGACGTGCGCGTCGACGCCCGCGGCCAGGATTTGACGATTGACGGCGCGCCGCAGGACGTGCAGACCGCCGAGCGCATCATCGAAGACTTCGCCGCGCTCTTCACCGAGGGCAAGACCTTCACCGACCGCGAGCTGCGCGAGGCCTTCGCCCAGATCGCCGAAGACCGCGCCTACAGCCTCCGCGACTACTTCACCAAGGCCCGCTTCAACCCGGCCGGCAAGAAACAGGTCGCCCCCAAGTCGGCCACCCAGCGCCGCTACATCGAGGCCATCCAGAACAACGACATCGTCTTCGGCATCGGCCCGGCCGGCACCGGGAAAAGTTACCTCGCCGTCGCGATGGCGATTCAGGCGCTGATGCAGAAGCAGGTGAGCCGCATCGTCCTCGCGCGCCCGGCCGTCGAGGCCGGCGAACGCCTCGGCTTCCTCCCCGGCGACCTCCAGGAGAAAGTCGACCCCTACCTCCGCCCCCTCTACGACGCCCTCTTCGACCTCATCGAGGCCGAGCGCGTCACACGCATGCTGGAGAAGCGCATCATCGAGGTCGCGCCCCTGGCCTTCATGCGCGGCAGAACCCTGGCGGATGCCTTCATCATCCTCGACGAGGCGCAGAACACGACGAGCGAGCAGATGAAGATGGCGCTGACGCGCATCGGGTTCGGGTCGAAGGCGGTCGTCACCGGCGACGTGACGCAGATCGACCTGCCGACGGGCAAGCGCAGCGGCCTCATCGAGGCCGAGCGCATCCTCTCCGACATCGAGGGCATCGAGTTCGTCTACTTCACCGACAAGGACGTCGTCCGCCACCGCCTCGTCCAGATGATCATCCGGGCCTACGAGCAGCAGACGAGCAAGAACGCCAACATCTGACGTGCCGCTCTCTCCGCTCGCCGCCCCCGCCGGCGCACGGGCCTGGGACAAGTACGGCAAGGCCCCGCGGCCGGGCTTCCGCCGTCGAATTATGATCGAAGTCGTCAACCGCCAGCGCAGGGTGCCGATGGACGGCGGGCGGTGGCGGGAGTTTACGGAAAAGGCTTTGCAGGTCGTGCCGGCGGGGGGCGCGGGCGTGACCGTTGCGTTCGTGTCGGATCGGGCGATGCGGGAGTTGAACCGGCGTTGGAGGGGGAAGCGGGGGACGACCGACGTGTTGTCGTTCCCGGCGGGGCAGGAAGAGTTCGAGAGGGCGGAGGGGTCGAGCCTGGGGGACGTGGTGATTTCGGTGGAGCAGGCCGCGCGGCAGGCCGCCGAGCAGGGGCTTGGTTTTGAGAACGAGGTGGAGCAGTTAATACTTCACGGACTCCTGCACCTGTGCGGCTACGACCACGAGGCCGACGAGGGCGAGATGAACGCGCTCGAACTCCGCTTGCGCCGCCGACTTGGAATATAATCGCGTGAATCGTCAATCGTGAATAGAAATTGTTTGTCTATTTTCGATTGACGGTTCACGGCCTTCTATGGAAATTCAGCTAGAGATCGGGATCACGTGCCTGCTGCTGGTCGCGCTGGCGTTCGTCGCCACCGTGGACATGGCGTTCGGGCAGTTGAGCGACGTGGGCCTGCGGCGGCTGATCACGGAGCGGGAGGAGCGGCAGCGGCGCGACACCACGTTCCTCAGCGAAATCCTCGAAGACCGCCCGCGCTTCCGGTTCACCCTGAACGCGGTCATCCAGGTCATGGTCGTCGCCGTCGCCGTGCTCGTCACCTCGGTCTCGTACCGGCTCTTCGGCGAGCAGCGGCGGTTCCTGCTCATCGCGTTCTTCATGGGGCTCGCGCTGACCATCGTCTTCCGGCAGATCATCCCGCGGCTTCTGGCGAAGCGGAACCCGGAGGGGACGCTGCTCGCGCTCCTGCCGCTGCTGCGACCCTTCTACGGCGCGCTCTCGCTGGCCGCCACGCAGCGCCAGTCGGCCGCCGACCGCGCGCGCCGCGCCGACCCGCACGTCACGCAGACCGCCGCCGAGGCCGCGGCCGACGAGGACGACGAGGACGACGGCAGCGACCTCCAGGCGCTCATCGAGGTCGGCGAGGAGGAGGGCATCCTCGAAGAGGAGGAGCGCGAGCGCATCCAGAACATCATCGAGTTCGGCGAGACGCGCGCCGGCGAGATCATG
>JALZHT010000538.1 GCA_030860645.1 Acidobacteriota bacterium | reverse complement strand
CCTCGGCCTCGCCGCGCCGGCCATCCTTGCCGTCCAGCAGAACGTCGGCGGCGCGATGCGCCGGGCGGTCTTCGCCGGCGGGCGGCTCTCGCGCAGCCCCATCGTGGCGCAGCTCATGTACTTCCCCACGGCGCGCGGCGCGCGCCTCGTCTGGGAGGTGCAGATTCAGCCCGACAGCAACCACTACTGGCTCGTCGAGGTGGACGCCGTGAACGCGGCCGTGCTGCGGAAGTTCAACCTCGTCAAGAACGACAGCTACAAGGTCTACGAGCGCCCCGCCGAAAGCCCGAACCACGTGCGGGGCCTGCCGCTGCCGCCCGCCGACGGGCGCACCGTCGTCACGCAGGCGGCGGCCAACTCCCTCGCCTCGCCCTTCGGCTGGCACGACACGGACGGCGCGGCCGGGGCCGACACCACCGACACGACCGGCAACAACGTCGAGACCCAGACCGACGAGGGCAACGACGACATCTACCCGTCGCCGCTGGCGGGCGAGGTGCGGCCGTCAAGCCCGACGCGCGACTTCATCTTCCCCATCGACCTGACGCAGGAGCCGCCCGCCTACCGCGAGGCCGTCGTGACGAACCTCTTCTACTGGAACAACCTCATCCACGACACCCTCTACCTCTACGGCTTCGACGAGGCTTCCGGCAACTTCCAGCAGAACAACTACGGGCGCGGCGGCCTCGACGGCGACCGCGTCGTGGCCGACGCGCAGGACGGCTCGGGGAAGAACAACGCGAACTTCCTGACGATGCCCGACGGCACCCCCGCGGGGCCTGCGGGGTCGCGCATGCAGATGTTCCTCTGGGCGGGCGAGCCGGTGCTGCGGGTGAACGCGCCCGCCTCGGTCGCCGGCGACTACCGGGCGGCGGCGGCCGCCTTCGGCCAGGCGCTCGACGCAAACGGCGTGACCGGCGACATCCAGCTCATCAACTCGCCCCCACTCAGCCCGCAGGGTGAGCAGCCGGATCAAGGCTGCTACCCGGCCGCCGACACCCTCACCGGGAAAATCGCCCTCATCAGGCGCGGCGGGTGCGAGTTCGGCCAGAAGGTCGTCAGCGCCGAGCAGAGCGGCGCCGTCGCCGCCATCATCTACAACAACCAGCCGGGCGACGACCTCGTGTTCATGGGGCCGGGCAACGCGGGCGCGGCGGCGACGATCCCCTCGATTTTCATCAGGCAGTCGGACGGCACGCTCATCAGGAACGCCCTCGCCAACGCGACCGTGAACGCGACGATGAAGAAGGCCGCGGTCGACCGCGACAGCGACCTCGACAACGGCGTCATCATCCACGAGTACGGCCACGGCGTCTCGATTCGCCTGACGGGCGGCCCCTCGAACGTCGCCTGCCTCGAAAACCTGGAGCAGGGCGGCGAGGGCTGGAGCGACTGGTTCGCCCTCACGCTGACGGCGCACGCCGCCGACAGGGGCGCGGACGCGCGCGGCATCGGCACCTACGTCACCTTCCAGGACCCGCCCGAGTTCGGCGGCGGCATCCGGCTGTTCCCCTACTCCACCGACATGACGGTCAACCCGCAGACCTACGAATCGCTCAAGGACGCGGAGGTCAGCGTCCCGCACGGCGTCGGCGCGGTGTGGGCCGCGATGCTGTGGGAGGTGTACTGGAACATCGTGGACGGCGTGCCCGACCCCGGCCGGCCGCTGCCGGGCCGCGGATTCCGGCAAGACCTCTACGACATGACGGAGCCGCTCGCCGGCAACCAGGTCGCGCTGCGCCTCGTGGTGGACGGCCTGAAGTTGCAGCCGTGCATGCCCACTTTCGTCGAGGCGCGCGACGCCATCCTCGAAGCCGACCGCGTGAACAACGGCGGCGCGTTCCAGTGCCACATCTGGAAGGGCTTCGCCAAGCGCGGCCTCGGCGTCAACGCCCAGGACGGCGGCAAATTCCCGGCCGACGATCACACGGCCGTGGTGGAGGACTTCACCGTGCCCTGCGAGTGCGACCTGCCCTCGCTCACGAACCACGCGGCGGCGGCGAACGGCGCGACGGCGACGGCCTCCTCGACCTACCCCAACCGCGACTACCGGCCCGAGGGCGCGATAGACGGCGACCGGACGGGGATCAACTGGGCGAACAACGGCGGCTGGAACGACGGCACGCGCAGCGTCTACCCGGACTGGCTCCAGGTGAACTTCAGCGGCGCGAAGACGATCAACCAGATTCGCGTCGTCACGTTGCAGAACGAATTCTGGAGCCCGACGGAGCCGAACCTCCTGATGACGTGCGGGGATTACGGCTTGCTCGATTACGACGTGCAGTACATGGACGCCGGCGGCAACTGGGTGACGGTGCCGAACGGCGAGATCAGGGATAACAGCAGCGTCCTCCGCGTCATCACCTTCGACGAGATCACCACCTCGCGCATCCGCGTCCTCGTCCACGAGGCGCGCGAAGATCACTCGCGCGTCGTCGAGGTCGAGGCTTACGGCTGCCCGTCTTAGGGCAAGTTTCAGTTCGGTGTGGGCCGCGCGTGATGAGTGTAGGGGCAGGTCTCGCCCCTGCCCGCCCAAGTCTCATCAGGAATCAACGCCGAATGGGTCGAACCGCGGCGGGCAGGGACGAGCCCTGCCCCTACGGTCTTAATGAACGTTCTACGGTCAACTGAAACCGCTCTACGATTCACGATTCACGGCTTTTCACCATTCACGGCTTTTAAAATCACGAGCGTCTGGTCGTCGTAGCGCTCGGCGTCGCCCGTCCAGTCGTCCACCTCGTCGAAGATGGCCTGGCGGATGTTGGCGACGGTGTCGCGGCGGCGGGCGGCGGCGAAGTGGGCGAGGCGCTCCTCGCCGTACTCCTCGCCGAGCTTGTTCTGCGCCTCGGAGAGGCCGTCGGAGAAGATGACGAGGAGGTCGCCGTCTTCGAGCGCGACGTGGCCCTCCTCGAACTCGGCGAAGTCGAACATGCCGACGATGGTGCCGCCCTCGGTGAGTCTTTCGACGCGGCCGTCGGCGCGGACGAGGATGGGCGGGTTGTGCGCGGCGTTCGTGTAGCTCAGCGTGCGCGCGCGGTCGTCGTAGAGCGCGAGGAAGAGCGTGGCGTAGCGGTTCGAGTCGGTGCTGCGGCAGAGCTGCCCGTTGATGCTCGCCACCATCGGCGCGACCGTCTGCACGCCGCCCTGTAGCTCGGCCGTCTGCCCGGCGACAAGGGGCAGGCTGCCGCCCGTCGCCGCCTGCGCCTGACGGCCGGCGAGGCGGACGCGCTCGGCGACGATGGCCGCCTGCGCCCGCAGGGCCGCCTGCAAGTTCGACATCACGAGCGAGGCCGAGATGCCTTTACCCGACACGTCGCCGAGCGCGAAGGCGACGAGGCCGGGCGCGACCTCGATGTAGTCGTAGTAGTCGCCGGCCACGCCGCGC
>JALZHT010000537.1 GCA_030860645.1 Acidobacteriota bacterium | reverse complement strand
CGCGCGTCGAGACCTTGCGCGGCGACCTGCTCCACTACAGCGTGCGCGACGCCTCGCACCACCACCGCATGATCGGCGAGCGCTACGCCCCGCTGGCCGCCCGCCAGATGTTCGAGGCGGGCCGCCGCACCTCGCCGCTCCGTCTCGCGCTGGCCGCCCCCGCGGCCTTCCTCCGCAGCTACCTCCTCAAGGCCGGCTTCCGCGACGGCCTCCCCGGCCTCGCCATCGCCGGCTTCGCCGCCCACCACGCGTTCTTAAAACATCTGCTGCTCTGGGAAATGCAGAAAGGCCGTGAATCGTGAATCGTAAATCGAAGGAGTTGAATGCCGCTGCGACTTGATGAGTTCAAGCGGCGTCGGCATTCGACCACGATTCACGATTCACGGCCTTTACTGTTCTTCCGTGATTTCGAGGTCGTCGCGCTCCAGCATGTGGCGCGGCTTGTCGGGCCTGGGGATGCGGGCGGGGAGGTCTTTGCTGAGGACGACTTCGACGAGGAGTTGGTCGGTCATCGAGCGCCGCTCGGCGACGTTCGAGCCTTGACTGAGGACGACGAAGCAGACCTTGCCGGCGCGCTGCGTGTAGATGACGCCGCCGAGGCTCGCCATCCCGCCGTCGTCGTGGACGAGCGTGCCGGTCTTGCCGACGACCGCGCCTTCAAGCGGCGTGCCGGCGAGCCTCTTCCTCAGCGTCCCGTAGTCGCCGCTCGCCACGGCCATGATGTCTTCGATCTTCAGACCCTGGCGGCGCGCCTCCTCGTCGAGCGCGCGGATGACGGCGACCAGCCCGCGCGGCGTCAGGCGGTTGACCTCCAATCCCGAGGTGGTCGCCAGCGTCACCTGCCCGGCCGGAAGTTTCAATTCGTTGACGAGATACGAGCGCACGCCTTCGGGGCCGCCGACGAGCGCGCCCAGACGCTCGGCGACGAAGTTGCTCGAATGCGCGTTCATGTAGAGGAGGATTTCGCTGAGCGGGTACGAGTGGACGACGAAGGCCGGCGCGGTCGGCGGCGAATCGACGATGGCCCACTTCTTCGTCGTCATCTTCATCACCTTCGCCAAACGCTCGGCCGACTCCTCGGGCTTGCCGCTGAAGTTGAAGGTGAAGTCGGGGGTGACGGCGATCTCCTCGGGCACGTTCTTGATGCCGCGCTCTTCGAGTTTCTTGGCGATGAGGACGGCCGACACGTCGCCGAAGGTCGGGTCGCCGCCGGCCACGACGAGCCTGCCTTTGAGCGCGCCCGCCTTGTCCGGCTCGCCCTCGACGTAGACGCGCGTCTCGAAGCGGAAGTCCTTACCCAGCTTGCGGAGCGCGACGAGCGAGGTGGCGAGCTTGATGAGCGAGGCCGGGTTGAAGGACACGTCGGCGTTGTGGTCGGCGAAGGTCTGTTTGCCGTCGAGCGACTGGACGAGGACGCCGTGGCGGGCGGGGTCTTCGCCGCGGCCCGCGTAGAACCCGACCACGTCGAAGGGCGGCGGGCCGGGCTGCTGGCGCGCGATCTCTTCGAGGGTCGCGCTCTCTTCGAGGCGGACGACGGCGGCGACGGTCTGCCGGGCGCGGTGGAGGAGCGCGTATGGGGTGAAAGTCAGCGCGAGGACGGCGACGATGCCGACGGCCAGCATCGCGATGATCGGCTTGCGTGGATTCAACTACCCGCTCCCTCCGGTTCGTCTTTTTCCGATTGACATCTTTCTTACGGGGGCCTAAAGCTTTAATATGCCGTCAGGCGCGCCGTCAAGCGGCCCGCCGCCGAAGGGAGAGACCGACGGCCGCTCGGCTGATACTCTGCCCCTCCCACGTTACGATTTTGTAGCGCAAACGACCCGAAGTGAAGGAATTTTAGATTTTAGGTTTTTGATGTGCGCTGAGAGTCATCAGCTCTTTGTCTTTAACTGAAAACTGATAACTAAATCAAAAATCGCAAATCTAAAATCTAAAATTCTTTCTCGTCTTCCGTAACGCATGTCCTTCTCCCAGAGCTTAATGGCAACGGACGAGACGACGGGGCTGCCGTTCGCCTTCCTCCTCCTCGCGGTCGCGGCCGCGGGCGCGATCATCGGCAGCTTCCTCAACGTCGTCATCCACCGCCTGCCGCTCGGGGAGTCGGTCGTCTTCCCGCACTCGCGCTGCCCCGCGTGCGGGTCGGCCATCCGGCCCTACGACAATCTGCCTATTGTTAGCTGGCTCGCGCTGCGGGGCCGCTGCCGCGCGTGCCGCGCGCCCATCTCGGCGCGCTACCCGGCCGCCGAGGCGCTGACGGCCGTGCTCTTCGCGCTCACCTTCTGGGTGCGCTCGGGCCTGACGCTTTCGCTCCCCTTCGACCTCGCCTTCGTCGCCGCCCTCGTCGCGCTCGTCTTCATAGACGCCGAGCACATGTACCTGCCGAACGTCATCAACTACCCCGGCACGGCCCTCGCCTTCGCGGCCCGGCTCGTCGTGCCGAACCTGTACGGCGTCGGCTTCCTCTGCTCCGCCGCGGGCTGCCCGCCCGACCGGCTGCTCTCGCTCGTCAACGCGCTGCTCGGGGCGCTCGCCGGCGGGGGCTTTTTGTGGGGCGTGGGCTGGCTGTGGCAGCGGGCGCGGGGCGAGGAGGCGATGGGGCTGGGCGACGTGAAGATGATGTTCATGGTCGGGGCCTACCTGGGCTGGCCGCTGGCGCTCCTGACCATCTTCATCGGCGTCCTCTCCGGCTCGCTCGTCGGGGTCGGCCTCATCGCCGCCGGCCGCGGCGACCTGAAGAGCCGGCTCCCCTTCGGCGTCTACCTCGGCCTCGGCTCCTACGTCAGCCTGCTCTGCGGCCAGGCGCTCGTCAATTGGTACGTGTCGAAATTTTAAGGTGCTGGGTTTCGGGTGCCGGGTGCTGGTGGAACGCAAGCTGTCTTCACCCGGCACCCAGCACCCAGCACCTAAAACCCCTTTATGCCCCGTTACGAGAACCGCATGCAGTTGGCGCTGGCGCTGTTGGTGGGGCTGTTGCTCGTCGCCAACCTGTTCACGCTGGCGCTGGTGGCGCTGACGCCGGCGACGCGGGCGGCGCGCGCCCCCGTGCTCTTCGCGGTCTTCGTCATCACGCTCGTCGTCAGCGTGCCGAGCATCCTCTTGCTGCCGCGCTGGCTCCTGCGGCCCTACCGCCAGCTTGTGGACGAGGCCGAGCGCGCGCCCGTCTCGACCGAGGGGCGCGGCGGGGAGAGGGACGAGACGGAGTTCGTCCTCGAAACTTTTCAGGAGGTGGTGGCGCAGCTCCGCTCGAAGCAGCGCGAGCTGGAGCGCCTGAGCGCGCAGGCCAGCGCCCGCGCCCTCTCGGCCGAGCAGTTCGGCGAGCGGGTCGTGGCGAGCCTCCCTTCGGGCCTGCTGGCCTTCGACGCGGCGGGCCGCGCCACCGTCATC
>JALZHT010000536.1 GCA_030860645.1 Acidobacteriota bacterium | reverse complement strand
GCCGAATACTCCGGGTGGCTCGCCGGGAGGGTCGGCAAGGTCTACGTCTTCGGCGAGGAGGGGGCGCGCCCGCTCGACAAGGTCTTCGTCACGCTCGACGTGGTGGAGGAACGCCAGCGCCCCTCCGGGCACGCCGAGTTCCTCGGCCTGATGGACGCCGAGATGAGACGCCGGCGTGACCCCTTCGCCGGCGAGGACGGCGGGCGCGGCGGCGGCCCCGGCGGCTCGCCCCGGCGCAGCCTCAGACCGGACGAACTGCTGCGCGCCCAGACCCGGGCCGTCATCACCGGCGCGCCGGGCTGCGGCAAGACCACCCTGCTCAAGTACCTCGCCTGGAAGACCCTGGAGGACGGCGCGCGGCTGCCCGTCTTCCTCGAACTGAAGGGCGTCACCGAGGCCGCCTTCGCGCGCTCGGAGAACAGTCTGGCGGGGCTGCTCTTCGAAGCGGCCGTCGCCGGCCCACTGCGCCTCACCCCGACCGAGCGCGAGCGACTCCGGGAGCTTTTCCACGGCCGGCTCGGGGCGGGCGGAGTGGCGGTCTTTCTCGACGGCCTCGACGAGGTACGGGGCGCGGACTTCTTCCCCCGCCTGCGCGAGTCGGTCGGCGAGTTCCTGCGCTCCACGCACCCCGACAACAGCCTCCTCATCTCGACGCGCCCTTACGCCCTCCAGGCGCGCTTCGAAGGGCTGAAGCAGATGGAGATCGCCCCGCTCGGCGACGACCAGATCGAAGAGTTCTTCGCGCACTACTACGGCGGCGACGCGGCGACGCAGAACCTCCTGCAAAGCCTCCGCCGGCGCCGCCCGCTGCGCGAGATGCTGCGCGTCCCGTTCCTGCTGGCGGTCATCGCGCGACTCCACCGCGAGACGGGCGGGGTCGCCGAGAACCGCCTGGAGTTGTACCGCCAGATCGTCTGGCAACTCGTCGTGCAGCTCGACCGCGAGAAGTCGGTCGTCCGCCCCGAGTTCCGCGTGCCCGACCGCAACGGCGCGCTCAAGCTCGACTTCCTCCGCCAACTCGCCTTCGAGCGCCTGCTCCAAGACGAGGTCGGGGCCGAGGGGGCGCGGCTCGTCTTCACCGGCGAAGAGATTCTGTCGAAGGCCCGCCAGTTCTGGGAGCGCGCCCGGCCGCCCGAGGGCAGCCCCTACGACCTGGCCGAAGACGTGAAGGCCACGCCGCTGCTGCGCGAGGTGGGCGCGGACGCCTACGCCTTCTCGCACCTGACGATTCAGGAGTACCTCGCGGCCTCGGCCCTCGCGCAGCGCCGGGACTGCGAGCGCCTCTTCTGCCGCGCCTACTTCAACCCGACGCTCGCCGAGATGGAGGTGCTGCCGATGACCCTCGGCCTCGTCGCCAAGCCCGAGCGCCTCCACGCCGCGCTCGAACAGCTCCCCGAGTCGCTCACCTTCGCCGGCCTCCGCCTCCGCGCCCGCAGCCTCGCCTACACGCCCGACCTCGACCGCCGCACGCTCACCGTGCTCACCGACCGCCTCGGCCAATTCCTCCGCCGGCAGAATCAGGAAGAGGCCCCGTACGTTTACATCCTCACGGAGAGCTTCAGCGCGGCCGCGGGCAAGGCGCGCGAGCTCGTCGAGGACTACCTCCTTACCCTCCTTGAGAGCAGCGACACGGGGAGAGTCGACGCGGCACGCGCGCTCAGTGGCCTCGGCAGCAGGCGCGCCGTGCCGCCCATGATTACCGCGTTGAAATCTCAGGACGCTGACTTACGCCACGCCGCGATTGCTGCCCTCGGCCAGATAGGCGACGACCGCGCGCTGCCACACCTGCTCGAAGCCGCCAAAGAGGGTGAGGACGACCTGGCCTCTTGGTTCGCGATAGACGCGCTCGCGAATTTTAAGGACGCGCGCGTGGTTCCGGTCTTGCAGGGCTTGTTGAAGGACGCTAATACGCTGCTGCGTCAGCCTGTGGTCGAGGCCCTGAAAAAGCTCGGCCATTTGCAGGCGGCTGTTGCATTCCTGATCGAAGCCGTGAGAGACACCGACTGGGAGACACGGATGCATGCGGCAGAGGCGCTACGTTATGTGAATGATGAGCGCGTCGTCCCGCCGCTGATCGAGGCACTGAGAGACATTGACTCGCTGGTCCGCTATTACGCGGCTGATGCTCTCGGGCGACAGGGGGACGAGCGCGCTGTCGACGCCCTGATTGGCGCGCTCCGTGGTAAGGACGGCCTGGGGGGGCCGGCGGCGCTTGAAGCGCTCTGGAAGATCGGCGGAGAGAAGGCCATCGCCGCGATAGCCGGCGCGTTGGAGAGCACGGACACCCAGCTCGCCAATACGGCTGCGTCCGTACTCGCCGAGCGCGGGGACGCGCGGGCGGTTGACCACCTGCTCGACGCCTTATTATCCCCGGAGCGGAGGGACTGGCGAGTCGTTTCGGCCTTCCAATCTGTTAAAGACCGCCGCGCGTTCGGGCCGCTCCTCAACTTGTTGAAAGACAAGAAAGAGTCTGCGAGCATCCGCAAATGGGCGGCGCGGGCACTGGGGCACTTTGGCGACGCGGCGGCGGCCCCCGCCCTCGCGGCGGCGCTCGGCGAAGCTCAAGCGGACATTCACGAGGCCGCGGTCGAGGCGCTCGGTAAAATAGGCGGTGAGGGCGTCGTGGCGCCGCTCCTCGGTGCGCTCCGTAATGGCTCGCCACTCGTCTCCTGGAACGCGGCCACGGCGCTCGGCAAGTTCGAGGACACGGTGCTGCGCGAAGGTCTGACGCTGGCGCTCGCCCACGGGGACGCCTTCGTGCGGCAGCGGGCGGCGCGCGCCGTGGGGTACTACGCCGATTCGCGCGGGCTGCTCGACGAACTCTCGCGCCTCGCCTCGAATGACGAGGCGGAAGAGGTGCGGGCGGGGGCGGGAGAAGCGCGGGCCAGATTCGAGCGCAAGCTGAGCTATTTCTCCTGACGCGGGCCGCCGCCGTCGTTCGGCCCCGGTTTCAAAATGCCGCCGCGGCGGTTTAAAGTTACGGCCGTGCGCTTCCCCTTCGAGCCGCCCCCCGCGAGAGAGTTCGACGCCGTCGGCTTCGGCCTCAACGCCGTCGATCATTTGATCGTCGTCCCCGCCTACCCCGAGTTTGATACGAAGGTGCGGCTCGTCGAGCACGCGCTGAGCGCGGGCGGGCAGACGGCGTCGGCGATGGTGGGCCTGCGGCGGCTGGGGCTGCGGACGGCCTACGCCGGGCGCTTCGGGTCGGACGAGGCGGGCCGCTTCGGGCTGGAGACGTTGCGCGCCGAGGGCGTTGATGTCGGGTTCGCCGAAGTGGTCGAGGGCGCGCGCAACCAGCTCGCCTTCATCATCGTTGACGCGCGCACGGGCGAGCGGACGGTCATCTGGGACAGGGACGAGCGGCTCGCCTACCGCCCCGACGAGGCCC
>JALZHT010000535.1 GCA_030860645.1 Acidobacteriota bacterium | reverse complement strand
GCCGCACCCCGCGCGCCCCGCTCCCGACGCAGATCGCGCGGACGCGCGCCACCTCTTCGTCAAGCCCCGCCCCGAACCCGTCCAACTCGACGAGCAGCGCGGCCTCCGCGTCCAGGGGCAGGCCCGCGGCGAAGACGCTCTGCTCGACGGCGCGGATCGTCTCGCCGTCCACCATCTCCAGCGCGGCCGGGATGATGCCGGCGGCGACGACGGCCGAGACGGCGCGGCTCGCGTCGCCGAGGTCGCGGAAGTCCGCGAGCAGCGTCCGCACCGAAGGCGCGACCGGCGTCAGGCGCACGGTCGCCTCGGTCGCCACGCCGAACGTGCCCTCGGAGCCGACGAAGACGCCGACCAGGTCGTAGCCCGGCGCTTCGGCGCCCGCGCCGCCCAACTCGACGACGCGGCCGTCCGACAGCACGACTCGCAGGCCGAGGACGTGATCCACGGTCGTCCCGTACTTCAGGCAGTGGATGCCGCCCGCGTTCTCGGCCACGTTGCCGCCGACGGTGCAGGTCGCCTGGCTCGAAGGGTCGGGCGCGTAGTGCAGGCCGAGGTGCGCCGCGGCGCGCGAGACCTGCGAGTTGACGACGCCCGCCTCGACCACGGCGAGGCGGTTCTCGGCGTCCACCTTCAGCACGCGCCGCATCCGCGCCAGCGAGAGTTGCACGCCCCCGCCCACGGCCAGCGCCCCGCCCGAAAGCCCCGTCCCCGCCCCCCGCGGCGCGGACGGCACGCCCGCGCGCGCGAGCAGGCGCAGAACTTCCGACACCTCCCCCGTGGATTCGGGGAAGACGACGGCGCGCGGCCGCGCCTTGTAATGCGGCACGCCGTCGCACTCGTAGACGAGCAACTCTTCCGGGTCGGCGATGACCCGCCCGCCGCCGAGTGCGCCGCGCAAAAGTTTGACGAGCTGATCCACCTGAACGCTTGCGACTGTTCGGGAAAGTGCTACCGAGAGGCGCCGGCTCAATGATACACTACGCCGCCGAAAGTCTTGTATCCGCGCCCCGTAAACCACGTCGGAAACGGAATCACCTGAGCCGATGAAAGTGACGCCCCTTCTCGCTTCGACTCTTCTCGCCTGCCTGATGTCAACGCCCTCTTCAACGCAGACCGGCCCGACGGGCCTTGAGGCCGACCTCGTCGTCACGAACGCGAGCGTCCGCACGATGGACGCGCGGCGGCCGGCGGCCGAGGCCGTCGCCGTCGTCGGCAACCGCGTCGTCGCGGTCGGCACGGCGGCGGAGATTAAAAGGTACGCGGGCGCGCGCACGCGCGTCGTTGATGCGGAGGGCGCGCTCGTGCTGCCGGGCTTCAACGACGCGCACGTCCACTTCCTCTCGGGCGGGTTCCAGTTGTCGAGCGTTGATTTGCGCGACGCCGCGACGCCGCAGGAGTTCGCCGAGCGCATCCGGCGCTTCGCCGAGAAGTTGCCGGAGGGGCGCTGGGTGACGGGCGGCGACTGGGATCACGAGCGGTGGCCGGGCGCGCCGCTGCCGACCAAAGAACTCATTGACCCTTTCACGCCCGGGACGCCCGTCTTCGTCAACCGCCTCGACGGCCACATGGCGCTCGCCAACAGCCTCGCGCTGCGGCTCGCCGGCGTCACGCGCGAGACGCCCGACCCGCCCGGCGGCCTCATCGTCCGCGACCCGCAAACGGGCGAGCCGACCGGGGTTTTGAAGGACGCGGCGATGTCCTACGTCTGGAAGAAAATCCCCGCGCCCTCCTTCGACGAAAAACTCGCCGCCGCCCGCGCCGCCACCGGCCACGCCGCCCGCCTCGGCGTCACCAGCGTGCAGGACATGTCGGCCGGCGACGACGTGGGCGTCTACCAGACCCTGCTCGAACGCGGCGAGCTGAAGACGCGCGTCTACGCCGTCGCGCCGCTGCCCGCGTGGGAGCGCCTGAAGAGCGTCGGCGTGCGCCGCGCCTTCGGGAGCGACGTGCTGAGGGTCGGCGGCCTGAAAGGTTTCGCCGACGGCAGCCTCGGCTCGACCACCGCGCTCTTCTTCGACCCTTACCTCGACGCGCCGCAGACGCGCGGCCTGCCCGGCGACGAGATGTTCCCCGAGGGCGCGATGGCGGCCCGCGTGCGCGGCGCGGACGCGGCCGGCTTGCAGGTGATGATTCACGCCATCGGCGACCGCGCCAACGACCAGATACTCGGCATCTACGCGCAGGTCGCGAAGGAGCACGGCGACGGCGACCGCCGCTTCCGCGTCGAGCACGCGCAGCACCTCCGCGCCGAGGAGATACGCGAGTTCGCGCGGCAGAAGGTCGTCGCCTCGATGCAGCCCTACCACGCGATTGACGACGGCCGCTGGGCCGAGAAGCGCATCGGCCGCGAGCGCGCGCGCGGCACCTACGCCTTCCGCTCGCTCCTCGACGCCGGGGCCACGCTCGCCTTCGGCTCCGACTGGACGGTCGCGCCGCTCGACCCCCTGCTCGGCGTCTACGCCGCGGTCACGCGCCGCACGCTCGACGGCAAGAACCCCACCGGCTGGGTTCCCGAGCAGAAGATCACGGTCGAGGAGGCGGTGCGCGCCTACACCCTCGGCTCGGCCTACGCCGAGTTCGCCGACCACGTCAAAGGCTCCATCGCGCCGGGCAAACTCGCCGACCTCGTGATTCTGACTCAAGACATCTTCCGCGTTGACCCGGTCGAGATCGAGAAGGCGCGCGTGCGGATGACCATCATGGACGGGCGCATCGTTTACGAGGCTGGCGTGGGAAAGGACTAACCACAGGGGCATAGTGAAACCGCGTCCCTGTGCCTCCGCGGTGAAAATTAATATTGGAAACCACATTCGTCGAGGGTTTGCCGACCGTCAAGTTCGATCTCATCCTGACGCTGGCGCTGGCGGCGGTGTTCCTGTTCGCCGGCTACTTCGTGCAGCGGCGCGTCGCCGTTCTCTCGCGGGCGAACATCCCGGCGGCGGCCATCGGCGGGCTGCTCTGCGCGCTCCTCGTCCTCGTCCTGCGGTCGCGGGGCACGCTCGGCGTCTCGCTCAACACCTCCTTGCGCGGGCCGCTCCAGACCGCGTTCTTCACCACCATCGGGCTGAGCGCGACGCTCGGGCTGCTGCGCGCGGGCGGGTGGCGGATGGGCTTCTTCTGGCTGCTGGCGACGCTCGCGGCCGTCGTGCAGAACGCGGTCGGCATCGCCGCCGCGCTCGCCCTGGGCGCGCCGCCTCTGCTCGGCGTCATCTGCGGGGCGCTGACGCTAACGGGCGGGCCGGCGACGGGGCTGGCGTGGGCCGAGCGGTTCGAGGCGGCGGGCATCGCCGGCGCGGGCGCGCTCATCATCGCCTCGGCCATGTTCGGCATCTTCACGGCGAGCCTCGTCGGCAACCCGGTCGCGACCGCGCTCATCCGCAGGTTCAAGC
>JALZHT010000534.1 GCA_030860645.1 Acidobacteriota bacterium | reverse complement strand
CTCGACCGCGAAGACGCCGGCGGCCCCGGCGACGCGACCGACGGCGACGCCGCGCCCGCCCCCGCCGCGCCCATCCTCATCCAGCGCAAGAAGGAGTTGGAGCAGGCGCATTTAATTTTGGCCGCGCCGTGGCCGTCGGCCCGCAGCGAAGACCGCTACGCGGCGAGCCTGCTGAGTTCGGTCATCGGCGGCGGGACTTCCTCGCGCCTCTGGCAGAGCGTGCGCGAGGAGCGGGGCCTCGCCTACGCGGTCGGCTCGGCCGGCAGCCACTTCACCGACGCGGGCGTGTTCCACATCTACGCCGGCACCTCGCCCGAACAGCTCGACGAGGTCTTAGACCTGTCGCTCGCCGAGCTGCGCCGCTCGGTGCGCGAGTCGGTGGGCGAGGACGAGCTGCGACTGGTCAAAGACCAGGCGGTCGCCTCGATCCTCCTCGGGCTGGAGTCAACGAGCGCGCGGGCCGGCACGCTCGCCCGCCAGGAGATCGTCCACGGCCGCCGCATCGCGCCCGACGAGGTCATCGCGCGCATCGAGGCCGTCACGCCCGAAGACCTCCGCCGCCTCGCGCGCGACTTCATCAAGACCGAGGCGCTTGCCCTCGGCGCGCTCGGCGACCTCAACGGCTTCAAGGTCGACCGCGCGCGGTTGGAAGTCTGAAGACCGTGAATCGTCAATCGTTTTTACGCCTGACTGAACTGATGCTTTACCATTCACCTTGAGCGCCCCTCAACCACGATTCACGGTTGACGATTCACGGCTTTTCTGATGCGAACGTCGCTCAAACTCTTGCTGGCGCTGTGCGCGGCGGCCGCGGTCGCGGCGGCGCAGGCGGCGTCGGTCGGGCAGGGCGTCGGGGTCGTCGCCTTCGGGTGGAAGTACGAGGGCTACGTGCCGGTCGAGGTGGTGCGGAGCAAGAAGTCGGGGAACACGCTGAGCGTCAAGCGCGGCACCGACTACGTCTTCAAGTACCGGGCGACGGCGACGGTCAAGAACTCGGGCGCGAAGGCCGTCAAGGCCGTCGAGTGGGACTACGTCTTCGTCGAGCCGGAGGGCGGCAAGGAGTTGAAGCGCTACCGGCTCCAGTCGAAGCAGGCCATCGGGCCGGGCGCGACCGAGACGCTCTCGAAGGACGTTTCCATCAAGCCCGAAGAGAACACACGCCACCTCACCGCCGGCCGTCAGCAGGTCGTCGTCACGCGCGTCGAGTACGCCGACGGCTCCGTGTGGAAGGCGAAGGATTAGTTCCGGGTTGCGGGCTTCGAGTTAAGACGATTTTAGATTTGCGATTTTTGATTTTTGATTTGAAGAAGAAAGCGGCCGCCTCTTCTTTCAATCGCCAATCAAAAATCTAAAATCTAAAATCCTTTAACTCGAAGCCCGCAAGCCGGAACTCGAAACTTATGCGTTTGACCGTACTCGGCAGTGGCTCGACCGGCAACGCCGTGCTGATCTGCGCGGGGCAGACGCGCGTGCTCGTGGACGCGGGTCTGAGCGCGAGGGAGATCGTGCGGCGGCTGGCGCTCGTCGGCGAGGACGCCGGGCGGCTCGACGGCGTCGTCGTCACGCACGAGCACGGCGACCACGCGGGCGGCCTGCGCGTCTTGCTGAAGACGCTCGGCTGCCCCGTCTACATCTCGGGCGCGACGCGCGACGCCTACATCCGCGAGAAGGCGCGCAGCGACGACGAGCCGCGCAGGCGCGCCGAGGCTCTGCGCGACCGCACCGAGGAGATTTCCTCCAGCCGGGACTTCCGCGTCGGCGAGATTGACTTCCACCCCTTCACCGTCCCGCACGACGCCGCCGACAACTTCGGGTTTACGGCGACGCACGCCGGCGTCCGCGTCGCCACGCTGCTGGACTTCGGCTGCGTCACGACGCTGGTCGCCGAGCGCCTCAAGGGGTGCGCGGCCGTCGTCATCGAGTCGAACCACAGCCGCGACATGCTCAAGGCGTGCGAGGTCTACCCGTGGGAGCTGAAGCAGCGCATCCTTTCGCGCACCGGCCACCTCTCGAACGAGGACGTGGCCGAGTGGCTGCGCGAGGGCTTCGACGGCGCGGCCGAGCACGTCGTGCTCGCCCACCTCTCGCAGCGCGCCAACAACCCGCACCTCGCCAAGCTCTCCGCCGAGATGGCGCTGCAAGAGCGCGGCGGCCTCTTCCAGACCACCACCAAGATCACGCTCTCGCACCCGAAGGAGCCGACGCCCTGGATAGAACTGTGAAGGCAGAAGGCAGAAGGCAGAAGGCAGGAGGCAGGAGGCAGGACGCGCGGCGCGCGAAGAGTCTTCTTCCACTTTTGCTTACCGCCTTCTGCCTTCTGCCTTCCGCCCTCTTTGCTTCCGGCTGCGCCGTGGACGAGCGGCGCGCGATCCCGCAGGGCGCGCAGGCCGTCGTCGAGGGCGTGAGCGAGGACATCGCCGCGGGCCGCGACGCGAAGGTCTACGCGGAGGCGGCCCGCGAGTGGCGCGCGACCGTGAGCGAGGAGGAGAGCAGCCGGATGCTGGCGCGCGTGCGCGAGCGGCTGGGGCGCGTCCGCGGCCGCACGCTCCACACCGGCCGCGAGCAGCAGAGCGCCAGCGCCCCGCTTTCGGGCCACACCCTCGAACTCGTCTACCGCACCCAGTTCGAGCGCGGCGACGGCATGGAGAAGTTCACGCTCCTGGAGCGCGACGGCGGCTGGCTCCTCGCCGGCTACACCGTCAGCTCCGACGCCCTCAAATAAGTTTCGAGGTGCGGGTTTCGAGTTTCGAGTTAAAAGAACTGCCGTCTTAAGCTCGAATTGTCTTAACTCGAAACCCGCACCTCGAAACTCGAAACTCTGAGCGAAGCGAAGATGATTCCACGCTACACGCTGCCCGAGATGGGCGCGCTCTGGTCGGAGCGGAACAAGTTCCGGAAGTGGCTCGACGTGGAGCTGGCCGTCTGCGAAGTCCACGCCGAGATGGGGACGATCCCGCGCGAGGCGGTCGAAGAGATTAAGAGCAAGGCCGCCTTCACCGTCGAGCGCATCAACGAGATCGAGCAGACGACCGACCACGACGTGATCGCGTTCACGACGGCGCTCGCGGAGAACATCGGCGAGGCCGCGCGCTTCGTCCACTACGGGCTGACCTCCTCGGACGTGGTCGACACGGCCAACGCGCTTTTGCTGCGCGACGCCTGCGACCTGCTGCTCAAGAGGATCGACGCGTTGATGGAGGTGCTGAAGCGGCGCGCCTTCGAGTTCCGCCGCACGCCGCAGGTCGGGCGCACGCACGGCGTCCACGCCGAGCCGACCTCGTTCGGACTGACCTTCGCCCTCTGGTACGACGAGACGCGCCGCAACCGCGCCCGCGTGGAGCGCGCGCGCGAGGCGGTCGCCGTCGGCAAGGTCAGCGGCGCGGTCGGCGCG
>JALZHT010000533.1 GCA_030860645.1 Acidobacteriota bacterium | reverse complement strand
CCCCGCTTTTGTTGTTTTTCCTAGCAATTTCGGATGGCCAGGGACGGAATCGAACCGCCGACACCGTGATTTTCAGTCACGTGCTCTACCAACTGAGCTACCTGGCCGGAGGGTGACGAGCTGGCAGGGGGGCAAGTATAGATTCGTCACCCCGGGCAAGTCAAACCAGCCTTGCGGCGCTCATTTTTTGTCAAATCGGTCACAAAAAACCGTTGACAGTTTCGCCACGAAGTGTATAATCCGTAGCCGTTGAGGGTGGTGCTGGTTGCCAAACAGCCCGCAAGTCCCGCAAGGACAAACCTCCCGAGACCCGAACTTAGACAGTGCCCGCCAGTGCCAGCTCGAACGCCGATTGTGCCCCCCACAGCCGCTACCTTCGAGCTGGCATTACTTTATCCGCCCGAAGACTAAATGCCGGCCCGCGCCGCCAGCAGTTCGCTCTGCCCGCGAGCCTCCGCCATCACCTCGCCCTCGTCCAACGTCTGCAGCTCGCCGTCGCGGAGCACGAACCGCCCGTCTATTAAGACCGTCCGCACGTCGGCGGCCTCGGCCGCGTAGACGATTGTGGAGACGGCCTCGGGGCGCGGCGTCAGGTGCAGGCGTGCGAGGTCGAGGACGGTGAGGTCGGCCCGCTTGCCGATTTCGAGGCTGCCCACTTCGCCCCCGAGGCCGAGGGCGCGCGCCCCGTCAACGGTCGCCATCCGCAGAACCCTCTGCGCGGGGAGCGCCGCGGCCCCGCGCCTGACCTTCTGGAGGAGCGCGGCCGTCCGCATCTCCGTGAACATGTCGAGGCGGTTGTTGCAGGGCGCGCCGTCGGCCCCGAGCGAGACCGACACGCCGCGCTCCAGCATCTCGGCCACGGGCGCGAGGCCGGAGCCGAGCTTGAGGTTCGAGGACGGGCAGTGCGCGACGTGCGTGCCGGTGCGGGCGAGCAGGTCTAGCTCGCGGTCGTCAACGTGCACGCAGTGGGCGAGGGCCACGTGCGGCCCCGAGATGCCCAGCTCGTCGAGGTAGACGAGGTTGCGCCGGCCCGTCTCGCGCTCGACCAGCGCGATCTCGTCGCGGTTCTCGGAGGCGTGCGTGTGAATCATCACGCCGCGTTCGCGCGCCAGCCGGGCGACGCGCGCGAGCAGTTCGCGCGTGCAGCTCACGGCGAAGCGCGGGGCGAAGCAGCCGCGCACGCGGCCGTCGGCGCGCCCGTGCCACTTCGCCAGCAGTTCGAGCGACTCGGCGATGGAAGCCTCGGTCTCTTCGCGCAGCGCCGCGGGCACCTCGTCGCCCTCGTCCATCATGCACTTGCCCACGGTGGCGCGGAAGCCCGTCTCCTCGACGACGCGGAAGGCCGCGTCGGTGTGGTTGACGGTCTCCATGGTCAGCGCGCAGGTCGTGCCGCCGCGGATCAATTCGGCGACGCCGAGCCGCGCCGAGGCGCGCACGGACTCCGCCGTGTGCGCCGCCTCCAGAGGCCACACGCGCTCCCTGAGCCAGTCAATCAGCTCCAGGTCGTCGGCCGCGCCGCGGAAGAGCGTCTGGCAGAGGTGGACGTGCGTCTGGACGAAGCCGGGCATCACGGCGCAGCCGCGCGCGTCTACGGTCACGTCGGCCGCGAGGCCGGCCCCGCCCACGGCCGCGACGCGCCCGTCGCGCACCAGCACGTCGCCCTCGACAACTCTGTTGCCCGCGTCGACGGTGACGACGATGCCGCCTTTGATGAGGATTGATTGTGACATCAAGTTACGCGCTACGAGTTTCCGACCCGACGCCTGCACACAAAACACCGCGGCCGTTTAGGGGAGGGCTTGCCCTCCGCCTCAAGCTGCACCGGAGGGCATAGCCCTCCTCTAAACGGGCGACGGACTTTTAAGCCGCGCGGATTATGCTTGCACGCGTCGGGGCGTGTAAAGGCGCAAAAATTCAGCCGCCGGCGGCCGCGGCCCCGCGCGCACGGGGCCGGACTGCCGGCGGCTGAGTCAAACCACGGCTTGCGTTGTCCGACTTACTTCTTGCCTTCGGACTTGGCCTCGGCCTTCTCGGCCTTCGCGGGCGCGGCCTCGGCCGCTTCGCCGCCGTCGGCGACGGGCAGGCCGAGCGCCTTCTTCACGTCGCGCTCGACGCGGCCGAGCAGGTCGGGGTTGTCGCGCAGGTTCTGCTTCGAGTTCTCGCGCCCCTGGCCGAGCCGCTCGCCGCCGTAGGAGAACCACGCGCCCGACTTCTCGACCACCTTGTTCGCCACCGCCAGGTCGAGCACGTCGCCCTCGCGCGAGATGCCCTCGCCGTACATGATGTCGAACTCGCACTCGCGGAACGGCGGCGCCACCTTGTTCTTGACGATCTTGACCTTCGTGCGGTTGCCGACGACGCGGTCGCCGTCCTTGATGGCCCCGATGCGGCGGATGTCGATGCGCACCGAGGAGTAGAACTTCAGCGCGCGGCCGCCGGTCGTCGTCTCGGGTGAGCCGAACATGACGCCGATCTTCTCGCGAATCTGGTTGATGAAGATGAGGCTGGTGTTCGACTGGCCGACGATGGCCGTCAGCTTCCGGAGCGCCTGCGACATCAGCCGCGCCTGGAGGCCGGGGAGGCTGTCGCCCATCTCGCCGTCGAGTTCGGCCCGCGGGACGAGCGCCGCCACCGAGTCTATGACGATCACGTCGACGCCGTTCGAGCGCACCAGCGCCTCGCAGATTTCGAGCGCCTGCTCGCCCGAGTCGGGCTGCGAGATCAGAAGCTCGTCAATGTTGACGCCGAGCTTGCCGGCGTACTCCGAATCCATCGCGTGCTCGGCGTCGATGTAGGCGGCCACGCCGCCCGCCTTCTGCGCCTCGGCCACGATGTGGAGCGCGAGCGTCGTCTTGCCGGAAGCCTCCGGCCCGAAGATTTCGATGACCCGGCCGCGGGGCACGCCGCCGACGCCGATGGCGGCGTCGATGGAGAGCGCGGTGGTCGAAATCGCCTGCACGTCGGCGTGCTCGCGCTCGCCGAGGCGCATGATCGAGCCTTTGCCGAACTTCTTTTCGATGTTGAGGAGGGCCGCCTCAATCGCCCGGCCGCGCTCCCCGCCCAGTTTGCTGTCTGCCATCGTCGCTATCACTCTTTCTCGTCCCCTTTTCTCACGCTGTTAAATTTGGCGTCTTATCGCAAGACCCCGAGAGTGTAGCACAAACGGCGCGAGAATGGAACAGTGTTTCACGCTTGCAACAAATATTTTTTCGCCTTACCACGTGGGTGGGATGAATTTTGTAAGGCCGGGCCAATATACGTCAGCGGGGGGATTTAGTCGAGCGGCGGGTTTAAGCCCCGCGCGGCAGCAGCGCGCGGGCGAAGTCGCCGACGCGGGGGACGAGGTCGGGCGCGCCGGCGCGGCGCTCGATCTCGGCGACGAGGGCCGAGCC
>JALZHT010000532.1 GCA_030860645.1 Acidobacteriota bacterium | reverse complement strand
CGGCGAGTGGGCCTTCACCGACGAGGAGGCGGCCGAGGCGGCCGGCGAGGTGCTGAAAGTTCATGAGAGGGTCCTAGGAGGGCCGCCGCGCCGTCGCGTGTCAGTCGCGCTGATGCCGCTCCCGCGGGCCGGCGGCGCGAACGTCTGGGCGGCGGAGACGCGCGGCGCGACGGTGACGCTCGTCTCGGGCCGGCTGCCCTCGAAGCTCGCCGCGCTGGCGCAACTGAACGGCGCGCTCACGCACGAGTCGCTGCACCTCTGGGTGCCGAACGGCCTCGCGCTCGACGGCGAGTACGACTGGTTTTACGAAGGCTTCACGAACTACCAAGCCCTGCGCGTCGGCATGCGGCGCGAACAGTTGAGGTTTCAAGACTACCTGAACGCGCTCGGCCGCGCCTTCGACGGCTACAAGTCCGCTCGCGGCCAGCGCGAGCTGTCGCTGACGGAGGCGTCGCAGCGGCGTTGGTCGGGCGCGCCGGCGCTCGTCTACCATAAAGGCATGCTCGTCGCCTTCCTCTACGACCTGACGCTGATGCACGGGACGGGAGGGAAAAGTTCTTTGGACGACGTGTACCGCGAGCTGTTCCGACGCTACGGCGGCGAGCAGAGGAGAGAAGACGCGAACGGCGCGGTCGTCGGCGTCCTCGGCGGCATGGCCGGGATGCGCGACTTCACTGAGCGTTTCGTGCAGAACCCCGCCGAGATTAACCTGGCCGAGGCCGTCGCGCCCTTCGGCCTGGTCGTCGAACCTGGAGGCGCGCGCACGCACGTCGGAGTGTCGGGCGCGCTCGACCGGCCGCAGCGGGAATTGTTACGCAAGTTGGGTTACAATGAGAAACTTGAAGCCGAGTCGCGCGAGTTCCGCCAGCGCATGAAGCGGCGTCAGGAATAAACTCTTGGTGACTCCAGTCCCGAAACTCCCCCACACGATTGACGGCCGTGCCACAACGGCCCCCACTCCGCGGCTATGAACCTACGGATGTCGTTCACGAAACAAAAAACCAGGCTGGTTCTCGTCCTCTTCGCGTCGCTCCTCGCGGGCGGGTGCAGCACGCTCGCCGGCAAAGAGGAGACCGGCGTCGTCATCGCCCGCCGGGCGTATGTGCGTAGCTCGACGGCGGTGGTCGCCGCCGACATCAAGGAGGTCGTGCGCGGCGACGAGTTGGAGATCCTCAGCTCGACACGGCGCAGGAGACCGGCGAGCGCTGGCTGCGCGTGCGCACGCGCGGCGCCGCGCCCATCGAGGGTTGGATCGAAGCGCGCAACGTCATCTCGGAGGAGATGGTCGAACGCTCGCGCCGCCTCGCCCGCGAGGACGAGGGAGTCCCCGCGCAGGCTTCCGGCCAACTCCGCGCCGGCACCAACATCAGGTTTTCGCCGGATCGCAACGACAACGACAACATCCTCATGAAGCTGGAGAGCGGCGCGCGCTTCGAGATCGTCGGCTGGAAGAGGGTGCCGAGGCCGAAGAGCCTGGAGACGGCCGAGAGCGACGACGCGCCGAAGGCCGGCGCGGCCGAGCAAGGCTCCGCCAGAAGAAGGCGCGACAAGGAGGAGGCGAAGGAACCGGAGGAGGTTAACGAACTCTGGTACAAAGTCCGTCTCCCCCAGTCTATTTCCCCGGCCCCCGCCGGCTGGGTCTTCGGCAAACAGGTCGAGCTGACCGTCCCGAGCGACATTATTTTCTACCGGACGGGGCGCGAGTTCGTGGCCTGGCAGAGGCTCGACGGGCAGGGGGCGGAGACCTCGCCGGCGCAGCTCGGCGATAAGGACGCGGCGAAGGAGGCGCGGCCGGGCAGTTGGGTGATTCTGGAGAAGAGCAGCACCGGCGACGCCAACAGCCTCGACGCGCCCGACTTCGACCGGATATTCGTGCTCGGTTACGACAAGGATCGGCAGGAACACTACACGGCCTACCGCAGCCCGGACGTGAAAGGCTACCTGCCGCTCCGGGTCGAAGGGACGGGCGATTCAAAGACTTTCATCATCAGGGCGCAGAGCGACGATCAGATCAAAGAAGTTAAGTTCAAAACGTACATTAACGAGAGGGGCCTCCTTAAAGTCGAGGCGCTCAGTGAGTTGCCGAGGAACCCCAAGAACCGTTGATTTGAAGAGATTCTCGGCCTGCCGCGGCTGCTCTGTGGGCCTCCGCGCCGCGGCTTGAACTTTCTGTCTCCGCCCGGTTGACAAATCATCTTTCATGCCTATAATGTCCCCTTGCCTGAGTCAAGGCAGTTGACATCCTGATAGCAAAGAGCGTGTTTAACGAGCCGCTTCTCTTTCAGAGGCTGGGGTGAGGGAGGGCGGCTGTTTCGTCGGCCGAAAGCCGGCCGATTTTGCGTCTTCGGTTTCGCGCTCTTTCAGGCTTGAATCCCGAATGCCGGCGTGAGGCAACAGCTTCTTGCGAGATGCATCGAACGCCGTTCGGGGCCGGGTTTGACGGCTCGGGGCTGTCGAAACCCGTGCTCCGGAAGCAACCGGATGCTTGCGGGAGGCGTCAAAACCCGACGCGCTTGACAACCGGCGCGGGTTCATGTAAAGTCACGGTTTCCTTGAGGCGAGAAAAACTTGCCTGGGGCAACCAAACGAATCCTGAAGCATCTAAAACTGGATTCGCTGAAATCAAGCGATCTTTGAAAACTAGATAGAGCGTGTCCCAATGGATGACCTTTGAGAGCGACGCTGAGCGATAAAGCTCGCGTACTCAAAACTCGAAAGAGTCATCATCGGACAATTAACCAGTACGATGATGTTCCAGAATCAAAATTCTAACGAGAGTTTGATCCTGGCTCAGAATCAACGCTGGCGGCGTGCCTCAGACATGCAAGTCGAACGCGAAAGGCCCCTTCGGGGGCCGAGTAGAGTGGCGCACGGGTGAGTAACACGTAGGTAATCTACCTCTGGGTGGGGAATAACAGCCGGAAACGGCTGCTAATACCGCATAACGCAGCGGCACCACATGGTGACAGTTGTTAAAGCGGGGGAACTTCGGTCCTCGCGCCTGGAGAGGAGCCTGCGGCGGATTAGCTAGTTGGTGGGGTAATGGCTCACCAAGGCAACGATCCGTAGCCGGCCTGAGAGGGCGGTCGGCCACACTGGCACTGACATACGGGCCAGACTCCTACGGGAGGCAGCAGTCGGGAATTTTGGGCAATGGGCGAAAGCCTGACCCAGCAACGCCGCGTGGAGGATGAAGTTTTTCGGAATGTAAACTCCGTAAGAATGGGAAGAATAAGGGAGGGCCAACACCCCTTCCGATGACGGTACCATTCGTAAGCTCCGGCTAACTCCGTGCCAGCAGCCGCGGTAATACGGGGGGAGCAAGCGTTGTTCGGATTTACTGGGCGTAAAGGGCGCGTAGGCGGCGCAACAAGTCACTTGTGAAATCTCCGG
>JALZHT010000531.1 GCA_030860645.1 Acidobacteriota bacterium | reverse complement strand
GTCCCACATCGCCCGCCCTTAGTTTTCAAATGGCGACGGAGGGTGGAACTAGCGCCCTCTCTTCTGTTCCTTGGCCCGCTTCTGTAGGGAGCGGGCCCACTTCTCCAGGGTCGGCTGGAGGGGTTTGAAGAGGCGCGCACGGAAAGTGTGCTCATTCTCGCTCCAGCGCTTCATCTGCTTCTCGGTATAGATCCTGACGGACTGTTCGAACTGGCCCTTTTTGACGGAATGTCTGAGGGTCAGGAGATAATGCTGACCGATCAGGGAAAAGATCACCGCGGCCAAGTTGGTTTTCATAGAGAGGCGTGACACCCATCTTTTATAGAAGGGGGTGGATGAAGGCATCAGGACGTCGAGGGCGACTTCGAGCCAGGCCGGCTGTGAGCCTTGGCGGGGGTGGTAGAGGCCGGGGAGTTTAGCGGCCTGCCCGCCGCGCAAGCGCGGGTCGCTGATGGTGTCGACGAGACGTATGCGCTCCAGCCCGCGCAAGTGTTCGCGCGGGGTGGCCTCGACGATGCGGTTGATGGTCTCTGTTAACTTTCCTGGAAGGGGTTGGCGGTTTGAGAGGTTGTCAATCTTAATAGCCATGTGGGTTTGCGGATCCTTGATTCGTTCGGAAGCCTTGCACAAAGCCGACATTCTACACAAACAGGCGTTAATTTAAAAAGGGGCCGAAGGCGGATGACGGTTCGAGTCCGATAATGAATACTATGTCAGACGGTGGTCTGTAAATCCCGCCTTTATCCGCTTTTTTCCCGCACCACAAGCCCCGGCGGACGCCCCCCATGTCCCGACCCCACCGGAGAGGCTTCCTTGACAGTGAAGAGCCGGGCTGTTACATTACGCGGTCTTTTATCCGGAGCTATCCAGCGTAGTTCTCAAAACCGCCCGAAGGAGCGCTTGACGCATTGAGCAACCATAACTTCCTCTTCACCTCGGAATCCGTCACGGAGGGCCATCCGGATAAAATCGCAGACCAAATCTCCGACGCGATCCTCGACTCCGTTCTCGGCCAGGACGAAACCGGGCGGGTCGCCTGCGAGACCCTCGTCACGACCGGCTTGGTCGTCATCGCCGGCGAAATCACCACCTCCGCCTACATTGACTTCCCGCAAGTGGCACGTGAAACCATTCGAGAAATTGGTTACACCAGGGCCAAATACGGTTTCGATTGTGACACTTGCAGCGTTCTGACGGCCGTCGGCAAACAGTCGCCCGACATCGCCCAGGGGGTCGACACGGGCGGGGCCGGCGACCAGGGGCTGATGTTCGGCTTCGCCTGCGCGGAGACGCCCGAACTGATGCCGATGCCGATCCAGACGGCCCACAGGCTCGCGCGGAGGCTTTCGGAGGCGCGCCGCTCGCAGACGCTCCCCTACCTGCGGCCCGACGGGAAGTCGCAAGTCTCCGTCGAATACCGCGACGGGCGGCCTTTCCGCATCGACTCCATCGTCATCTCCTCGCAGCATTCCCCGGACGTCTCCTCCGAGCGACTCCACGAAGAAGTCCTGCAGGAGGTCATCAAGCCCATCGTCCCGGGCGAGTTGATCGACCAGCACACGAAGTTCCACATCAACCCGACCGGGCGTTTCGTGACGGGCGGGCCGCAGGGCGACGCCGGCCTGACGGGCCGCAAGATCATCGTAGACACATACGGCGGGTACGCCCCGCACGGCGGCGGGGCCTTCTCCGGCAAAGACCCGACCAAGGTGGATCGCTCGGCGGCCTACATGGCGCGCTACATCGCGAAGAACATCGTCGCGGCCGGCCTGGCCGAAAAATGCCTCGTGCAGCTCGCCTACGCCATAGGGGTGGCCGACCCCGTCTCGGTGCTCGTGGACACGGGCGGCACCGGGCGGGTCCCCGAAAATCGGCTCACGGCACTCGTCCGGGAGCACTTCCCGCTCACCCCCGGCGGGATCATCAAAGGTCTTAAGCTGCGGCGACCAATCTACAGACGGACGGCCGCTTACGGCCACTTCGGGCGCGACGACGAGGGGTTCACGTGGGAGTTGACCGACAGGGCCGAGGTGCTGCGCGAGGCGGCCGGGGTCTGAAGTCCTCACGGAGGCCCTCCGAACACACTAGAGGAAAGGTTTGACCGAATGACTTCGACCAGTCTCAGCGAGTACGACGTGCGCGACCTCTCTCTGGCCGCGGACGGCCGGCGCAGAATCGAGTGGGCCGAGCGGGAGATGCCCGTCCTGCGCCTCATACGGGAAAAGTTCGCTCAGGAGAAGCCCCTCCGGGGCGTGCGCCTGATCGCCTGCGCGCACGTCACGACGGAGACGGCCAACCTCGCGCGGACGCTCCAGGCGGGCGGGGCCGAGGCCCTGATCATCGCCTCCAACCCCCTCTCGACGCAGGACGACGTGGCCGCCGCGCTCGTCTCGGACTGGGGCATCCCGGTCTTCGCCGTCAAGGGCGAGAGCGTCGAGACTTACAACCGGCACGTGCGCACGGCCCTGGACTTCCGCCCGCAGCTCATCATCGACGACGGCTCGGACGTCGTCGCCACGCTCATCAAGGAGCGCGGGGCGCAGAAGGAAGAGATCATCGGGACGACCGAGGAGACGACGACCGGCATCGTGCGCCTGAAGGCGATGGAGCAGGCGGGCGTCCTCGCCTTCCCCGCCATCGCCGTCAACAACGCGCAGACGAAACACTTCTTCGACAACCGCTACGGCACGGGCCAGTCGACCTTAGACGGCATCATCCGCGCCACCAACGTGCTCCTGGCGGGGCGGACGATCGTGGTGGTCGGCTTCGGCTGGTGCGGCAAGGGCGTCGCCCTGCGCGCGCGCGGGATGGGCGCCAACGTGGTCGTGACGGAGATTAACCCGATTAAGGCCGTGGAGGCCGTGATGGAAGGGTTCCGCGTGATGCCGATGGCGGAGGCCGCCCCGCTCGGCGACATCTTCATCACGGTCACGGGGAACCGCCACGTCATCGACGCCCCGCACTTCGCCTCCATGAAGGACGGGGCCATCGTCTGCAACAGCGGCCACTTCGACCTGGAGCTTAACCTGGTCGCGTTGCGCGAGATGTCGAAGCCGGCCGCGACGCTCCGCCCGTTCGTGGAGGAGTTCGAGCTGCGCGAGAGCGGGCGCAGGGTGATCGTCCTCGGCGAGGGCCGCCTGATCAATCTGGCCGCCGCCGAGGGGCACCCGGCCAGCGTGATGGACATGAGTTTCGCGAACCAGGCCCTCTCGGTCGAGTACCTGGTCAGGCACCGCGGGGAGCTGGCGCCGGGCGTACACCTCCTCCCGGAGGAGGTCGACGCCGAGATCGCGGGGCTGAAGCTGCGCGCCCTGGGGATCAGCATCGACAGGCTGACGCCGGAGCAGACGGAGTACCTCTCCAGCTGGGAGACGGGGACGTAAGGGGGCTGTTC
>JALZHT010000041.1 GCA_030860645.1 Acidobacteriota bacterium | reverse complement strand
GGTTCGTCAACTGGGCCGACTTCCCGTCGGTCATCGCGCTCCCGGACGGGTCGCTCGCCGCCCACTGGCTGGTGAAGAGCGGGCCGGGCACGTACGCCTACGACGTAAACATCTCGCGCTCGCAGGACGGGGGCAAGACCTGGGGCAAGCCGGTCGTCCCGCACACGGACGGGACGCAGACCGAGCACGGCTTCGTCTCGCTCATCCCGCTCCCGGACGGCCGCCTCGGGGCGGTGTGGGTGGACGGGCGCGCCACCAAGGACGTGCCGGAGGGACACGAGGAGAAAGGCCCCCTCCCCGTGAGCATGCAACTGCGCTACGCGGCGATTGACGCCGGAGGCCGCCTCTCGGACGAGGCCGTGCTCGACGAGCGCATCTGCGAGTGCTGCCAGACCTCGGCGGCGATGACCTCCGACGGGCCGATAGCCGCCTACCGCGACCGTTCCGAGCGGGAGGTGCGCGACATTAGCTTCGTGCGGCAGCGGGACGGGGGCTGGGGCGAGCCGCGTCCGGTTCACGCCGACAACTGGGAGATCAACGGCTGCCCCGTCAACGGGCCGTCGGTCGCGGCCGACGGGCGGCGCGTGGCGCTCGCTTGGTACACGGAGGCGGGGGACTCGCCGCGCGTGCAGTTGGCGTTCTCGGGCGACGCCGGCGCGACCTTCGGGACTCCCGTGCGGGTGGACGATGGTGAGGCGATGGGGCGGGTCGACGTCGTGATGCTGGCCGACGGCTCGGCGCTGGTCTGTTGGATGGCGGGCGGGGCCGGCGGCACGGGCGCCAACAAGGTGCGCCGCGTCGCGCCCGACGGCACGCTCGGCCCTGTCGCGGTGATCGCAGAGACGGAGGCGTCGCGCGCGAGCGGCTTCCCCCGCATGGCCCGCACGGGAGACACCGTATATTTCGCGTGGACGCAGTTCGGCAAGCCCTCGCAGGTCCGCACGGCGACCGCCGACGTGAGCGCTTTCAAGTGATGCGGGCGGCAAAATCCGGGGCGAGAGGCCGCGTCAGTCTCTGAGGCACGCGTCGCCGTCGCCTCAGTTTTCGCGGTTTCCCCGCGGCGGTGAACGAGGGGAGCTTCATGCTGCGGGCCGAGCGGCTGAAGCTCAACACGGGCGGGCCTCAGGCCCAGTCGCAACCGCAGTCGCCGCCGCGGCACCAGCGCTGAGGGCCGGCAAAAGCATCTAAACACCGAAAACGTCGGAGGACTTATGATTAACGACAGAGAACAACGGAAGGGGCAGGGGCACGCCCGCGAGGAGAAGAGGTCACAGTTCACGCGGCCGGCGGGCGGCGGCGGGCGGCTGAAGCCGGCCGTCCTCGTTCTCGCGCTCGCGGCGGTCGCGGGCTACCTAGTCTTCGCCAACCTGAAGGGCGGCGACGACGCCGCGAGGCCCACGAGGGCCGCGGACGTGAAGCCCGCGGGCGGCGACGTGGCCGGCGAGGTGCGCGTCCCTCTGAAGGATTTAGAGGGCGGGAAGGCCGTCTTCTTCGAGCCCAAACTGGCGAGCGGCAAGCCCGTCCGCTTCTTCGTCGTCCGTGCCGCGGACAACACCTACCGCGCGGCGCTCGACGCCTGCGAGGTCTGCTTCCACGCCAAGAAGGGCTACCACCAGAAGGGCGCGGACATGGTCTGCCGCAACTGCGGCCGCAACTTCGCCATCGCCGACATCGGCCCGCACAACGAGGGCGGCTGCAACCCGGTCGCGCTGACGCAGAAGGTCGAGGGCGACTCCCTCGTCATCAAGACGAGCGAGCTGGAGAACGGCAGTTCATATTTCTAAACCGCCGCGGCGCGGCGGGGGGTGAATGATGCGCATCAGCACGATAGCACTGGCTAACCTGAGACGGCGCAAGGGCAAGGCCGCGTTCTTAGTCGCCGGCATCTCGATAGGCATCGCGACGGCGGTCGCGCTCCTCACGCTCTCCGGGATGATCCGCGAGGAGATCGGCCTCCAGCTCGACCAGTACGGCGCCAACATCGTCGTCGTGCCGAAGTCGAACAGCCTGGCGCTCGACTACGGCGGCGTCACCGTGTCGGGCGTCGCCTTCGACGTGAATCAACTCAAGGACGAGGACGCGCGCCGGGTGCACGACATCCCTTACCGCAGCCGCCTGGCCGTCGTCGCGCCGAAGATTCTCGGCGCGGTCGAGGCCGAGGGCCGTCAGGCGCTCCTCGCGGGCGTGGACTTCGGGCAGGAGTTGAAGCTCAAAAGGTGGTGGCGCCTGGTCGGCGAAAAGCCGCGGGGCGAAAACGACTTGCTCGTCGGCTACGAGGTCGCGCAGGCGCTCGCGCTCGTCGAGCACGTGATGGGAGACCAGTCCGTGCCCGTAGTGCCGACCTCGCCCGCGACCGTTGACGTGACGGCGGCGGGCCGGCACGCCGCGCACCGCGACATGAGTGGGCACTTCCGCGTCGTGCGCGACCGGCTCACTCTGGCCGGACGCGAGTTCCGCGTGGCCGGGGTGCTGACGCCGACGGGCGCGCGCGAGGACGGGATGATCTTCGGCCACCTGCAAAGCGTCCAGGCGCTCTTAGGCCGCCCCGGCCAGTTGAGCCTGGTCGAGGTGAGCGCGCTCTGCCAGGACTGCCCCGTCGAGGACATCGTCGCGCAGATCAGCCAGCAGCTCCCGAACGCGAAGGTCTCCGCGATTCAGCAGGCCGTGCAGGCGAGAGTCGAGACGGTCGAGCGCCTCACGCGCTTCGCAATGGCCGTCTCCGGCGTGGTGCTCCTGATCGGGGCGCTGATGATCTTCACGACGATGATGGGCGCGGTCGTCGAGCGCACCAAAGAGATAGGCGTGTTGCGGGCCATCGGCTTCCGCCGCGCGCACATCATCAAGGGGCTGATGCTGGAGGTGCTCCTGCTGAGCACGGCAGGGGGCTTGCTCGGCTGGGGCGCGGGTCTGCTCGCGAGCCGTGCGCTCCTACCTTACTTCAGCCAGACCGGGATGGAACTCGCGGTAGACCCGAAGCTCGCGGGCCTGTCCGTCCTGGCCGCACTCGCCGTCGGCGCGGCGAGCAGCATCTACCCGGCGCTCAGGGCCTCGCGGCTCGACCCGTCCGAGGCCGTCAGGTATGTGTAGAGAGAGGTCGTACAAGTGTCTTTCATAGTCGTCAGCGACGTCAGCAAGGTCTACCGGACGGACGGCGGCGGCGCGGCCTCGCCCGTGCTCTCCGGCGTCAACCTGGAGGTTCGCGAGGGCGAGTTCATCTCGCTGATGGGGCCTTCTGGATCGGGCAAGACGACGCTCCTGACCATCATCGGGGCGATGAGGCAGCCGACGACGGGGAAGGTCGTCGTGGACGGCATCGACGTCTACGGCCTCTCCGAAGAGAAGCGGGCCGACTTCCGCCGCGAGTACATCGGCTTCGTCTTCCAGCACCACCACCTGATGCCGTTCTTGAGCGCGGTCGAGAACGCGATGCTGCCGCTCGCCGTCAAGAGCATGAGTGCGAAGGAGAAGCGTGAGCGCGCGATGTCGGTCTTAGAAAGGGTCGGGCTGGCGGACAAGTCGCACCGGCTGCCCGGTCAGCTCTCGGGCGGCGAGCAGGGGCGTTTGGCGATAGCCCGCGCCGTCGTCAACGAGCCTCCGTTCATCCTGGCCGACGAGCCGACGGGTACGCTCGACACGAAGACCGGCGGCGAGATCATGGAAGTCTTCCTCGATCTCAACTCTTCTGGGCAGACGATCTTCATGGTCACACACAACCCGGAGAACGCCGCGCGCGCCCACCGGACGCTTCACATCAGGGACGGACGCCCGTCCGGCGAAGGGTGGCTCACCGCCACGCCCACCGTGGCTGAAGGAGACCTCCTGGCCGTTCCGGCGCGAGGGTGATGGCAGGACGGAAGTGACCGTCAGGAGCGACCCGGCGTTAATGCCTACTTCTCTTTATTGAAACTCAACTTCTTAGAAAGAAAGCGCCTCGTGGACTCAGCCACATGGCGCTTTCTCAGTCTAACGGCCGGGCCGGAGGGGTTTAGGGCGTCAAACGCACCCAGCGTCCGAGCGACGGAACGCGGGTCGAGTTCAGGATGAACAGCAGATACCAGCCCGGCGGGGCGAGGTTGGCCTGCGGCGGCCCCTCGACGTCCACCGTGCCGGCGCCAACGCCGCTGATCACCAGCTCGATGCCGCGCTGCGACATGTTATAGCCGTGCGTCACCGCGCCGGCGGAAAGGGCCGCTACATAAATCGGCGAGGAGCGCCGCATGCGAATTGTAGGGTGGAGATATTTTGTGGGCCGGCCGAAAGAACGCTTGACTCTATACACGACTACAGGGATTACAATCATCCACATCTGCTTCTGACGGGCTACCTATTCCGGGGGCAGACCGCAGTCGTTTTGGTACGTATGCGGATGGACAAAAGGCGTTAATGCGTGCTAATTAACTAACCCGATGTGCAGGTTTTAAGACTTCAACAGTTCAGCCATGCGCAACGGGCGCAGGTCGCCGCGCTGGCACAGGCTGACGAACACCGTATGACCGAGCACCTTGCGCAGCCAGCGCGAGCAGAAGTGCCACTCGTCGCGCGCCCACACGCGCTTGGCGTGGAAGCGTTCGGTCAACTGCCCGATCACCGTCTCGATCCGCCGCCTCGTGTTGACCAGCCGGCGCGGCCACGGCTTCGGCTCCCGCGAAGCCTTGCGGAAGGGCGTGAGCAGGCGCAGGCCGGCGGCCCGGAGCTGTTCGGCCAGCGGCGGACTCCAGTAGTTGCGGTCGCCCAAAGCGCAGCCCTGCACACCTTCGAGCAGGTCTTCGGCGCACCGCAGCTCGTGGACGTTGGCGGGGGCCGCCTCGAAGCTCACGATGACGCCGGGCCAGCAGACCCGCAGGTGGAGGCGCACGCCGAAGAAAGTCTGCTTCGCCATCTCGTCGAAGCCGTAGGCCGCCAGCCCGCGCAGGCGGCGGCAGCGCCGGGCGCGGGCGAAGCGGCAGACCGCGACGGGGAAGCTGTCGATGAGCGAGAGCCGGCGGTCGAGTTCCATCGCGCGCAGGAGCCGCTGCCAGAGCCGGGCCTTCACCTGCCAGAGGTTCGCCGCCTGCCGCGTAAAGGTCGTGCGGTGGAGCGAGCCGAGCGCCGGGAAGAAATGCGGGTAGTGGCGGCGGAAGTAGGCGAAGAGCGCCTTCTCCTGGTCGAGGCCGAGGTACTCGCCGACGGCCTCCATCGTCAACACTTCCGCGTCCGAGAGCGTCGGGTGCGGCCCGCGCCGGCGCAGCCGCCGGCCGGCGAGTTCGGCCGTCAGCGCGTCGTCGACGAGGCAGAAGACTGTTACAATGAGCGTGTCCAAGTCCATTGGTGGCCTCCATATCGGGAACGTCAGACACTCCCATTAGAGGCTCCGGTGGCTTGGACTTCAACTTTTTCAAAGAACTGAAAACCTGCACACGGGGTTAACTAGCTAAAGAAAAAACCGTGGCGCGAAAGCTGGTAAATTTTTGTCTCGCATGGACTCTCGTCCTGGGCTGTTGGGGCGGCGTGCTCGCCGCCGCGGCCTGCCCCCACGTTGGTTGCGAGACGCCGGCCGCAGCGCCGCAACACCCCGCCGGCCACGGCGAACATTCGTCCGTCGAAAATCAAGATGCAGCCGGCGCGGAAGATCACTCCGCTCACCATGAAGCCCACCAAGGGCACGTAGCCGAGTCGTCGGCTGTGGAGCAACCCCGGCCGGAGCCGGCCGTTTCGGCGGGCGCTGTATCGAACTCACACGACCTGTCTTGCGACCACTGCATGGGACGGCCCGAAGCGCCTCCGTCTTCGAGAACCGAGTGGCAGGCGAACTCGGCTCACCAGCCCCTTAAAGACACACCCCAACACACAGCTCTTCAGACTTTAGCGCCGTCCGCCGCCTACCTCCAAGAGATCATCCCGGCGCAGCACGCCCCGCCCGGCAGATCGGATAGGCACCTCCTCATCAGCGTTTTCCGCATCTAGACCCTCCCGCGGGCCGCGGCCGAAGTGTGCCGCCGCCCAGCCTCCATCGTCTCTCAAATAAAACTGCTTTTCTTTGGCCGCGACGTGGCGCCATCACCCGAGGCGTCCACGCGAGACTGCTTTCGTTACCAACGGGAGGACCGTCATGAATCATTCCGGGCGCTTCCGGGCGCCGGCTCGCAAACTACTCGGCGCGCTCGCCGTCGCGCTCCTGCTCGCCACGGCGGGGCCGCCGGCTCTGGCGCAGCACGAAGGACACACCATGCCGATGCAAAAGCCGACGCCGACCCCAACGACGTCGCCGACCCCAGACCCGCACGCGGGACACGTGATGCCGGCCACGCCCACGCCGACGCCGCAGCCACCGGGGGCGCAGCAACCGTCGCCTGCGGTCGATCACAGCATGCACCGGCCCGCCGGGCCGCAGGCGCCCGTGAGGAGGCGCGCGCGCACCGGCCTCATCCCGGAAGGACCGGTCGTGACGCTCGAAGAGTTGGAGAGGATGGCGGCCGAGAGGAACCCGACGCTCGCGCAAGCCCGAGCCTCCATCCGCGCGGCCGAAGGACGCCGCCGCCAGGCCGGCGCGTTCCCGAATCCGGTCGTCGGCTACTTCGGCGAGGAGCTGGCCTTCCGCGACACCGGCAACGCCGGCGAGCACGGCGTCTTCGTCGAGCAGACCATCCCACTCGGCGGCAAGCTCGGGAAGGCCAGGCGCGTCTTCGAGCGCGAGCGCGAGCAGGCCGAGGCGATTGCGGAGGCGCAGGGCATGCGAGTCACGAACTCAGTCCGCATGCTCTACTTCGAGGCGCTCGGCGCGCAGCAGCTCGTCGAACTCCGCGCTGATCTCGCGGACCTCGCGCGCGAGGCCGTCGAGATTACGAAGGAGTTGTACAACGTCGGGCAGGCCGACCGCCCCGACCAGCTTGAGATCGAGATCGAGGCGGAACGCGCCGAGATCGAGCTGCTGCGCGCGCAGGGCGACTGGGAGCAGGCGTGGCGCGCCATCGCCGCGATGGTGAACGATCCGAACCTGCGCCCCGCGCGCCTGGCCGGGAGCCTTGACGCCGGAGACGCGGCTCTCGATCAGGAACAGTTGCTCGCGACGCTACTCAGGGACAGCCCCGAGATCAGGGTCGCGCGCGCCGGCGTCGAGCGCGCCCGCGCCGAGCTCTCCCGCCAGAGGGCCGCGCGCATCCCCGACCTCTTCGTCAGCGCGGGCATCGGCTACAACAACGAGAGGCTGGAGACCGACGGCCGGAAGATCGGGACGGAGGGGCGGATCGAGGTCGGCGTCCGTCTACCCATCTTCAACCGCAACCGGGGCGGCATCAGCGCGGCCGAGGCCGAACTCGCCATCGCCGAGCGCGAACTGGAACGGCTCCAGCTCTCTTTGCGCTCGCGGATGGCCTCCTCGTTCCGCGAGTACCGGAGCGCCCGCACGATGGTCGAGAAGTACCGCACTCAGGTCATCCCGCGCGCCCGCCAGGCGTACGAGATGTATCTGGGCAACTTCCGACAGATGGCCGCCGCTTACCCGCAGGTCTTGATCGCGCAGCGCACCCTCTTCCAGGTCGAGGTCGAGTACGCGCGGGCGCTGGTCGAGCTGCGGCGCACGGCCGCCGGCCTGCGCGGCTTCCTGCTCGAAGGGGGCCTCGACGCGGTGGGGCGCCCCGGCGAGGGCGGCGAGCGCACGGAAGGATTCAGTCTGAGGTCGGGCAACGAGGCGACCGGCGACTCGGACAACTAACAACTCACGCCACGGCGGCGGATTTATACAAGGATAGGAGTTAAGAGATGAACAACGGTAGACGCAATTTTCTGAGGCGCGCCTCGATACTCGGGGCCGCCGGCGCGGTGGCGGCCGGGTCCAAGGTCGCCCGCGCGCAGCACGAGGGGCACGCCGCGCCGCAGCCGCAGGCCCCGCCCAAAACCGACAACCGCCCGCCGACCGCCGCCGGGCAGGTCGTTCCCGTCGAGGTGCCGGACGTGCCGCGCCTGCCGTGGACGATGGACGGCGGCGTGAAGGTCTTCCACCTCGTCCCCGAGGTGGTCGAGTGGGAACTCATCCCCGGCAAGAAGATCATCGGCTGGGGCTACAACGGGCACGTGCCGGGGCCGACCATCGAGATCAACGAGGGCGACCGCGTCCGCATCATCGTGACGAACAAACTGCCCGAGGGCACCTCGATGCACTGGCACGGGCTGGAGGTGCCGCCAGAGATGGACGGCGTCCCCTTCCTCAACCAGCCCCTGATCGAGCCGGGGCAGACTTTTACTTACGAATTTAACGTCCACCAGAACGGCACCTTCTTCTACCACTCGCACATGGCGATGCAGGAGATGATGGGGATGATCGGCTTCTTCATCGTCCACCCGAAGCGGCCGTACTCTCCGCGGGTGGATAAAGACTTCGGGCTGGTGCTCCAGGAGTGGGCGCTCTTGCCGAACAACCCGATCCCGAACACCCTGGCGATGGAGTTCAACTGGCTGACCATCAACGGCCGCTCCGGCCCGCACTCGACTCCGATGATCGTCCGCCAGGGCGAGCGCGTGAGGATACGGATGATCAACATGGGGATGGACCACCACCCGATGCACATCCACGGCAGCCAGTTCTACGTGACGGGGACGGAAGGGGGAAGGATACCGGAGACGGCCTGGTACCCGGGCAACACCGTCCTCGTCGGCGTCGCGCAAGCCCGCGACATCGAGTTCGACGCCGTCTACCCCGGCGACTGGATGCTCCACTGCCACCTGCCCCACCACATGATGAACCAGATGGTCTCGATGGTCGGGCCGATGGGGCACGCCGGCCACGGTTCCCAAACCGGCAAGGGCATGGAGGAGGGCATGGGCGTCATCACCGGCGACCACGCCCTCTCCGAAGACCTCGGCCCCGGCATGGGGCGCGGCATGGGGATGACGACGCAGGAGCGCAACGTCTCGAACGCAGTCGGACCGCAAGACCAACACCAGGGCCACGGGCAGACGGCCTCGCCGCAACAGGGCAAAGGCTCCGAGGTGCAGCCCGGTCAGACCGAGAGGCTCGGGCAGGTCTCGAACCCGGACGACGCGGCGCGGCGCAAGACCGTGCCCGGCTACCCGCAGGACATGGTGATGTTCATGGACAGGGAGGTCGCCAAGCCGCAGACCTACGGGCTGCCGCCGGGCTGGACCGGCTCGTTCATGGGCATGATGACGATGGTCAGGGTGCTCCCGCCCGGCCTCTACGACGAGGTGCAGCGCCGCATCAGGGAGGGCATCGTCGAGGCCCCGCAGTCGCAGCCCGCGGGGCAGCACAAGCACGACTAATCATGAAAGTTGAGGCCGGCGCGCCGTGCGGGGGGCGCGTGTCGCGCCGGCTGTTCTCAAACGCGTGGAGAAACCGCCCCGGCTGAGGGCGGAGGTGAAAAGCAAGGAGGAGTCATGAACACGAATCGGATCAGGCACGGGGTGGCGGGCGCGCTCGCGGTCGCGGCTATCGTCTCGCTCAGCGTCATCACTGCTGCGGCGCAGGCGCACACGGGCCACGCCGGACAGCAGCAACAGCAGACCGGGCACACGGGGCACGGCCAGGCGGCCGCGATGCCCTACGACCTGCACTACATCGACATGACGATCATGCACCACGAGCAGGGCGTCGAGATGGCCCGCCTCGCCCAGGAGAAGGGTGCGGACGCGCGCGTCAAAGCCTTCGCCAAGAAGACCGGCGACGACCAGCAGCGGGACATCGGCGTGCTCAGGGGCCACCGGCAGCACTGGTACTCCGACCGCCCCGTGATGGATCACGCGCAGATGATGTCGCACATGCAGAGCATGCCCGGCCACCGGAACATGAAGATGGACCCGGAGGCCGACATGGCTAAACTGCGCGCCGCCGAGGGGCGCGCCTTCGACCGCCTCTTCCTCGACACGATGACGCACCACCACCAGATGGCCGTCGACATGTCGAAGGAGGCCGCGGCGAAGGCGGAGCACGCCGAGCTCAAAGACCTCGCGCGCAAAACGGCCGCCAAGCAGCAGGCCGAGATCGCGGAGATGAAACGCATCAGGGCCGCCCTCGGCGGCGGCAGGGCCGCGGCGCGCAAGCCCGCGCCTAAGAAGAGGGCGGCGGCTAAGAAGCCGGCCGCTCACAGCGGCCACCACGACTGAGTCGGGGGCGATCCCGCGGGCTCGCCTCACGCGCGGGGCGGCGGCTACGAAAGCGCCGCCCCGCGCGCGAACTTTAACAACCGGGGAGAAGGCACGTTTATGTCTCAGCCGACACTCCGACGGGTGGCCTTCTTCGTAGCATGCTTGGCGCTCGCGGCCGGCTTCCTGGTCGCGCCGCGGGACGCTAGAGCCCACGCCAAGCTCCTGCGCTCCGAGCCCAAGCCCAAGTCCAGACTGCCGCAGCCGCCGAAGGCGGTCGAGCTGTGGTTCAGCGAGGGACTGCAAGCGGGCTTCAACGCCGTCGAGGTGAAGGACGGGCAGGGCAACCGCTTCGAGAGGGGCGAGGTCACGCTCGAAGAGGGCGGGAAGAAGTTACGAATCGAGTTGCGCGACCTCACGGCGGGCGCGTACACGGTCGAGTGGAAGGCGCTCTCGTCAGACGAGCACACGCTGAAGGGGAAATTCACCTTCACCGTCGAGGCCGCGGCGGCCCCGGCCGCGGCCGAGTCGGCGACGCCGCAAGCAACTCCGCCCGCGGACGGGCAGCAGCAGGCCACGCCCGTACCTCCGGGAATACAGGGCAGTACCAACTCGGACGACTCCGACGACGCGGCGGGCGAAGAGGCGTCGTCCATCACCGCGGCCGACAGCCTCGTCCGCTGGCTCGGCTACCTCTCGATGATGGCGCTAGCGGGCGGCTTCGCCCTGTGGCTGTTCGTGCTCGGCCCGGCGCTCCGATCCGCCCTTGACGAAGGCGTCGATCCAGAAAGTGGTCACGGCGCCGCAGGCGTTGCCGCGCGCCGCTCCCTCACACTCTTCCGGGCGAGCGTCGCCGCCCTCATCCTTTCGACACTGCTGGCGCTCGCCTTCCAGTCCGCGGCGGTCCACGGCGTCGGCCTCGGCGGCGCGCTCGCGCCGTCGCGGCTCGCCGGCGTCGTCGCCGAGACGGGCTACGGTAAGTCGTGGCTCGTACAGGCGGCGGGGGCGGCCGCGCTTTTGGTCGTCATACTTCTCCTCGGCCGCACCGTCGGCCGGGAACCGGCGGGCAGGCAGAAAGTCTTACGGGTGGCGGGACTCGCCGCCTCTGCGTTCCTCATGCTGGGGCCGAGCCTCACGGGGCACGCGGCGGTCGCGGCGAGACATTTCCCCTTAGCCGCCCTCTCGGACTGGCTGCACCTCGTCGCCGGTGCCGTCTGGGTCGGCGGCCTCTTCCACCTCGCGCTCGCCCTCCCGCCGGCGCTCTCGAAACTGCCGCGCCCGTCGCGCGCGGACGCCCTCGGCCGGGTGATCCCGCTCTTCACCAGGGTGGCGTTGCCGGCCGTCGCGCTCGTGCTCCTGGCGGGTCTCTATAACTCGTGGCTCCACCTCGGCGGCTGGGCGGCGCTGTGGAACACGTCTTACGGCAGGACGCTCCTCGTCAAGCTACTGCTCGTCCTCGCCATGCTCGCGCTGGGCGGCCTGAACAATTTCTACTTCGGCAGGAGGGTGAAGCGCCGCGCCGGCGAGGCGGCCGACCACACCGGTCGCGGGTTCGCACGCTCGCTGAGGCTGGAGGCGGCGCTGGGGGTGCTCGTGCTCCTCGTCACCGCCTTCCTGGTCTTCACCACGCCGGGGCGCAACGACGCGACGGCGTCGAACCCTCCGCGCGGGCCCGGTGCCGCGGCGGAGCATAGGTGAGCCGATGATAACTAACGGCTCGGGGTCTCGGTTACAACAGGAGGATGTCCATGAAGAAGCATGTAACGCTTTCGCTCGTACTCGCCGCGGCCGCGCTCCTGGCCGGCTGTTCCGCGGGGGAGAACGCGAACTCGAACGCCAATAACAGCAACGCCGCCGCCAACGCGAACGCGAACACGCCGACTGTGAACGCGGCGAACAACGCCAACTCGGCCAACACCGCTAACACATCTAACACAGGGGAGGGCGCGACTAACGCGGCCGGCGCGAACGGGAACGTGCACGCGAACATGAACGCGAGCGAGCACGCCAACATGAGCGCCAACCAGAGTGGCAACAGGAACGGCAGCAGGAGCGCCAACCGGAGGGTTAACAGGGACACTCCCCGGAAGGCCGATCCGAAGCCGCAGCCCTCCGCCGGCCACGGCAACCACAATCAATAAGGCGTCCCCTCCGCCATCACTTGCCGCCGCGCGGGGAATCTTAGACCGTATAAGAACGTCGAGCCGGCTGCGGGAGGCCGGCCCGTTCTGTGAGGCTGCTCGGTGCGGCGACTCTGATCACTTACGGCCGCCCGGCCGCCGCCCGGTCGGACGTCCTCCCCCTTCGCACACGCGCCCCGCAGACTTCCCCCGGAAAATTTCACCTTGACTCTGTAGACGGCTACGGGGTTTAGCATCCCTCCCGTGAGCCGGGCCGGACGTCCGGGGCCGGCCGAGACATAATTACGGAGGTGAGAGATGGCTAGACACGAGGACCCCATCTGCGGGATGCCGGTCGAGGAGGAGCGCGCCGCGGGCCAGGCGGAGTACGGCGGGCGGGTTTACTACTTTTGCAGCGCCGGGTGCAGGGAGAAGTTCAACGAAGACCCGGGGCGGTACGCGGGCGAAAGGGATCAGGCCGGGGACGCGTGAACGCTGCGGGCGGAGTCTCGGGAGTCCGGCTTGAGG
>JALZHT010000530.1 GCA_030860645.1 Acidobacteriota bacterium | reverse complement strand
GACTTCGAGCGCGGGGATGACCTCGTTGATGGAGGCGACGCGGTTGCCGGGGTCGGGGTGGTCGCTCAAAAACTCGGGGAGGCGCTGCCCGCCCTCGCGTGCGAGCGTCTCGAAGAAGCCGGCCATGTCGCGCGGGTCGTAGCCGGCGGCCGCGAGTATCTGCGCGCCGCCGAGGTCGGACTGCCGCTCGGCCGCGCGCCCGAACTTCAGGAAGAGCACGTTGGCGCCCACGCCGCCGACCGACTCGATGACGCGCCCGAGGTCTGGGTTGTCACTCCCCGCGAGCGCGCCGAGGACGCCCAGCCCGGCCCGCGCCAAATACGCCTTCGAGACCTGGTTGGTGCCGTGGCGCAGCGCGACGTGCATGATCTCGTGCGCGACAACGCCGGCCAACTCGCCCTCGTTGCGCGAGGCGGCGACCGTCCCCGCGTTGACGAAGATGAAGCCGCCGGGGAGCGCGAAGGCGTTGACCTCGCGGGAGGAGACGACCCGGAACTGGTACGGGAACTTCTCGCCGGGCGCGTGCGCGGCGAGTCTCGCGCCGAGCCGGCTCACGTAGCCGGCGACCTCCTCGTCGCCGACGAGCGGCACCTCGCGCGCGATCTGGGCCGCGGACTGCCGGCCGAGTTCCACGTCCTGCTCGGGGCTGAAGAGGTTGAAGCCGGGGCGGAAGTGCGGGGCCGCCGGGGCCGTGCCGGCGGAGTCGCCACCGCCCCACGGCCGCCAGCCCCCGCAGCCCGCCTGTATGACGAGCAGCAGAGACAGCGACACCCGCCACGCGGGGCGGCGTCGTAACGGTCGGCCCGTCAACTTCGCCTTCACCTGCGACGCCTCGCGAACAGGAAGAGCGCGACGAGCAGCGCCGTCAGCAACAGGCCGCCCGGCCAGAAGAACCACCCGCCTTCGCTGCTGTAGCCGCCGACCACGACGCAGGACGTTTGCAGCGCCGCGAATGTTAAGAACGTGAAAGAGGTCAGTTTCATCATCTCGTGCTCACCCTCGGATTCCACCCGCCCCGGTATCGCCGGCGTCGGCGACGTGCGACGTGCGACGAGCCTGTCTCAATAAAGTGGGGCCTTCCTCGTACACGTAGTTTTGCCGGTGGCGTGCAAGGCAATCGGCAAGCCAGATGCGCCCCCGCGGCGGTTACGTCCGGCAGCGCACGCCGCGCGTTCTATGCAGGCGGCCCTCACGGCTGATTCACAGACAAAGAACGGCCCGGCTGACACTGCTTCTAATCTAACCCGGAGCGAACGCATACTGAAACGGTACAGGCCGCGGTCTGTCGTTCAGAGATGGAGGTTCTACGCGGAGATGCCGAAGCGTCGCCCCCTGGTGCTGACCGGGTTCTAAACCCTGACAGCGCGGGCGCGGCGGTGACGTGCCCCGTCGGCCTCAGACCGTTTGACGGCCTCTGTGCGCCCGACTAAAGTAAGCCCCACTACGTTGTGGTCGGGGAGGTCCTCGCCGTGAAGAACAACTTTGCTGACGATCTGGACGCCGTATCCAGGATCGACGCCATCCCGAAGATCCTTGAGGTCGTGTGCCGCACGACGGGGATGGGCTTCGCCGCGGTGGCCCGAGTGACCGAGGAGCGTTGGATCGCCTGCGCGGTGCGCGACGAGATCGCGTTCGGGCTTCGGCCGGGCGGCGAACTCCGGGTGGAGACCACCATCTGCGACGAGATTCGCGACAGCGGCCAACCCGTCGTCATTGACCACGCCGCGGGGGACGAGAATTTCTGCCACCACCCCACGCCGAAGATGTACGGCTTTCAGAGCTACATCTCGGTGCCGATTCACCGCCCGGACGGCCGGTTCTTCGGCACCCTGTGCGCCTTAGACCCCAAGCCGGCTCGCGTGAACACGCCCGAGACGGTCGGCATGTTCAAGCTGTTCGCCGACCTCATCGCCTTCCACCTCGAAGCGCAGGAGCGCCTGAAGCTCAGCGAGACGGCCCTCCTGGACGAGCGACAGACCGCACAACTGCGGGAGCAGTTCATCGCCGTCCTGGGCCACGACCTGCGCAACCCGCTGAACGCGATACGCGGCGGGGCGGAACTGCTGACGGCGATGCGGCTCGGCGAGCAGGCCGCGCGCGTCGTCACGCTGATCCAGAACAGCTCCGCGCGCATGGCCGGGCTGATAGATAACGTCATGGACTTCGCGCGCGGGCATTTGGGCGGGGGGCTTTCCTTGAATCGGGCGGCCGACGCGGGCCTGGAGGCGACGCTGGAGCAGGTCATCGCCGAGGTGCGGGTCGCCTGGCCGGAGCGCGCCATCCGGAGCGAACTCGCGCTCGGCCGACCCGTCGCCTGCGACGGCGCGCGCATCGCCCAGATGCTCTCCAACCTGCTCGCCAACGCCCTCACCCACGGTGACCCCGCCGGCCCGGTCTGGGTCCGCGCCCGCAGCGACGACAAAGGCTTCGAACTCTCCGTCGCAAACCGCGGCGCGCCTATCCCGCCCGACACCGTCGGACGCCTGTTCCAGCCGTTCTCGCGCGCCTCCGCCCGGCCCGGCCAGCAGGGACTCGGCCTGGGCCTCTACATCGCCTCGGAGATCGCCCGCGCCCACGAAGGCTCGCTGGCGGTCGCGTCGTCAACGGAGGAGACGCGCTTCACCTTCCGCATGCCGACGCCGGCGGCGTGAGCCTGCGCAAGCTCGATTAAGGCATTGCCTTTGAAGTCAGGTCGCCGCCGACCGAAGGCTCTCTTGCGGGGGCGGAACTCGCCGTCCGCTCCGGGCGGACGCGCGCGCGTCTAAAAGCGGAACGGCCCTTCGCAGACCGTCTGGGCCAGCGGCTTTCTGTCGCTCGGGGCCTCGCGTTTCCTTAAACCCTCCGGCAGGTCTTCCGCGGCCCCGGGCTTACCCACGGCCGCCATCGCCTCGACGCGGAAGCCCTCGGGGATGTCCAGCGCCGCCCGCGCCCGCTCGTAATCGAACCCCTGCATGCCGTGGACGACGTAGCCTTTGAGCGACGCTTGCAGCGCGAGGTTCTCCCACGCCGCGCCGGTGTCGAACGAGTGCGTCGGGTACGGTTGGCCGTTGAAGTCGAGCGTCTCCTTCGAGGCGAAGAGCAGGAGCGCCGCGGCGTCCTTCGCCCACGCCCTGTTACCCTCGACCAGCAGGTCTAAGAAGGTCTGCCAGTGTTCGGTGCTCCGCCGCGCATACAGGATGCGCCACGGCTGGTTGTTGTACGAGGAGGGTGCCCAGCGCGCCGCCTCGAAGAGGGTCAGCAAATCCTCTTCCGCGATCTCCTCGCCCGACATCGCGCGGGGCGACCAGCGGTTTAGAAACAGCTCGCCGACCGGATGGTCGGCCTTCCTGACCTCGCTCCCCTTGAGCATCCTGTGCGCCCCTTTCTGTCCCCCGTCGTCCCTGTATGAGTCGGGGG
>JALZHT010000529.1 GCA_030860645.1 Acidobacteriota bacterium | reverse complement strand
GGCGCGCAGCGGCGCGCGGCGCAAGCCGGGGAAGGGTTCGAGCCGGCCGCGGTCTTTATGCTTCGCGAACTCGGCCGCGCCCTCGGTGAGGTAGCCGTCGTCCTGGGGCGAGACCTCGCGCCCCTCGTACTCCTCCACGTCGCCGCGCGCCAGAATCCACTCGCGGCGCAGGGCCGGCAGCCCCTCGCGCACGTCGCAGCGCACGTCGGGGTCGCCCCACGGCCCCGCCGTCTCGTAGACGCGGACTGGCTCGTTCGGCTCGACGCGCCCGTCCGGCAGCCGCGTCGGCGACTGTGAGACTTCGCGGAAGGGCACGCGCACGCCCGCCGCCCGGCCCTCCACGTAAATCCTGCGCGAGTTCGGCAGCCGCACCTCGCCGCTCGGCCGCGCGCCGTTCTCTTTCGTCTTGCTCATGTCGGTCTCGCTTTCCTCGGCGGGCCTCGGCGACACGCCCGAACGCGAAAGGCCGCCCCGCGCCCGCAGGCGCGGCAGACGGCCTCCCGCTTAAACTCCCTTCGGCGGTACTAACCGCATCAGGTTCAAAGGGTCTCACCTCCCGGTGACTCTCAGCCGCGCGCGCTCGGCCGCGCGGCTCCCCCGTTGACTGCGTAGATTTTTGATTTTTGGTTTTTGATTTGCGATTTGAAGTTATCAGTCGTCAGTTCTCAGTTTTTGTCTTTAACTGAAAACTGTCAATCGCAAATCAAAAATCCAAAGCCCTCTTGTTCTCTGAATCGGAAACTGAAGTTTACCCCCCGGCGGGAAGATTGACAAATAAGTGAACGCCAGCGGACATAATCGCCAACTACTTCTCTTACAAGCTTCCGAAACGATTAAGCGGGGCGGAGTGGGGGCGGCGGCGGGGCGGCTCGCGGGGCCGGCGCGCGGTGCGCCCGAAGACCAACTGAACATGAAGTGAGACGGGGGCAAAACTATGGCTGCCAGGGAAAAATACCAGTCGCTGATCGACATGGCCCACGAGCAGGGGGCCAGCGAAGTGGAGGCGCGCGAGGAGGGCGACGTGCTGCACGTCCGCGCCGTCGTGCCGTCCGAGCAGGCCAAGCAGAAGCTTTGGGAGGAGCACGAGCGACTCGACCCGGGCAGGCGTTCGGGCGACCTCGTGCTCAGAGTCGAAGTCAGCGGGGGCGGGGGCGGGGGCGAGACTTACACGGTGCAGAAGGGCGACACGCTCAGCGAGATCGGGCAGCGCCTCGGCGTCGCGTGGCGCGACATCTTCGAGGCCAACCGCGACCAGCTCAACGACCCCGACAAAATCCAACCCGGCCAGAACCTGCGCATCCCGCGCTAGTGACGGACTGAAAAACCGCGGCGGCCGCGCGCCGGCTTGATAGTCAATAAGCCGGCGCGCAGCCGCCGTTCTGTTTGTCGAACCGCCGCGCCCGTCAGCCGCCGATGAGGCTCATCGTGCGCGCGGGCTGTCGGAAGTGGGTCTCGTTGATGTAGTGGCGCGGCTCCTTGCGGAGCACGACGGCGCGGACGTAGTCGGCGACCTCGTCGCGCGAGTCGGTGGAGCGCAGCACGTCGCGCAGGGAGTGCTCGACCTTCGAGAAGAGGCACGTCCTGATCTGGCCGTCGGCCGTGAGGCGGACGCGCGAGCACGCGCCGCAGAACGGCTCGGTGACGGGCGCGATGATGCCGACCTCGCCGGGCGCGCCGTCGGCGAAGCGGTAGCGCGAGGCCGTCTCCGACCCGCGCGCGCCCTCCTGCGCGACGAGCGGGAAGCGCTCCTCGATCCGGCGGCGAATCTCCGCGCCCGGAACGACCTGCTCGCGCGTCCAGCCGTGGCCCGAGTCGAGCGGCATGTACTCGATGAAGCGCATCGAGACGCCGTGCTCGCGCGCGAAGCCGGCCATGTCGGCCACCTCGCCCTCGTTGTGGCCGCGGACGATGACCGAGTTGATCTTGAGGGGCGTGAGGCCCACGCGCTGCGCCGCGCGCACGCCTTCGAGCACGCGGCCGAGCATGTCAACGCCGGTCATCCGCTCGAAGGAGTCGCGCCGCAGGCTGTCGAGGCTGATGGTGACGCGGTCGAGGCCGGCGGCCTTCAGCCCGGCGGCGCGCTCGGCGAGGTTGAAGGCGTTGGTCGTGAGCGCGAGGTCGCGCAGGCCGGGGACGCGCGCCAGCTTCGAGACCAGCGTCTCGATGTCGCGCCGGAGCATCGGCTCGCCGCCGGTGAGTCTCACCTTCTCGACGCCGAGCGAGACGAAGACCTCCACCGCGCGCACGATCTCCTCGTAGGTGAGCATCTGCTCCTTCGGCGCGCTGGGCGGCTCGCCGTGCGGCAGGCAGTAGAAGCAGCGGAAGTTACACCTGTCCGTCACCGACACGCGCAGGTCTCGGATGGCCCGTCCGTACGAATCTTTGAGAACGTCCGTCATCACGACGAAAAAACACACCACGGAGGCACGGAGACACGGTCGGGAAGAAAAAGAAGGCGCGACTTTATGCTCGAAATCACTGTGCCTCCGTGTCTCTGGGGCTAATTGCCTTCCTCATGAAATCCGACACGTTAATCATACGCTCGTAGAGGCCGCCGCTCAAAGTCACCGAGCCGGCGTGCAGGAGGTGACGCCGAAGCCGTCAATCGCCCGCGCCTTCCCGCGTCAGGGCGCGGGCGTTGCGCTGGAGGCCGGCGAGCTTGGCGCGTTTGACGGGGCTGCGGCGGAAGCGTGCGGCGTAAGTCTCGGGCGTGAGCGCGAGGATGTCGGGGAGCGGGGCGTTGACGGCGTCGGGGCGCGGCTCGAAGCGGGCTTCGTCGGTCGGCTGCTCGAAGCGGTTCCAGGGGCAAACGTCCTGGCAGATGTCGCAGCCGTAGAGCCAGCCCTGCAAGTTTTCGGAAACCCCGGCGGGGAGTTCGGGCGCGCGCAGCTCGATGGTGGCGTAGGAGATGCACTTGTTCGAGTCCACGACGTAAGGCTCGGTGATGGCGCCGGTCGGGCACGCTTCGAGGCAGAGCGCGCAGGAGCCGCAGTGGTCTTCCTCGCGCGCGGCGTCCGCTTCGAGTTCGACGTTCAAGATGATTTCGCCGAGGAAGACCCACGAGCCGAGGTCGCGCGTGATGAGGTTCGTGTGCTTGCCGATCCAGCCGAGGCCGGCGCGCGCGGCCCACGCCTTGTCCATCGCCGGCTGCGCGTCGACACAGACCCGGCCCTCGGCCCCCGGCACGCGCTCCCGAATCCACGCGAGCAACGCACACAGCTTCTCCGTCAGCACGTCGTGGTAGTCGTCGCCCCACGCGTAGCGCGAGATTTTGCCGGCCCCCGGGTCGTCGCGGTGCGCGTGCGGCGTGTAGTAGTTGAGCGCGACGACGACGACCGAGCGCGCGCCCGCGAGCAGCTCGCGCGGGTCGGCGCGGCGCGCGGGGTCGCGCTCCATCC
>JALZHT010000528.1 GCA_030860645.1 Acidobacteriota bacterium | reverse complement strand
CCGGGGCCGAAGTCAGCCCCGCCACCGACACCACCCGCGCGCCGCCCGCGACCTCCGCCGCCAGCCGCCGGAACTCCTCGCCCTCCGTCACGCGCCGCAGCACGCTCTGCAACAATGAGACCGACTCAACGGGAGAACTCATAAAGAAGTAGCCAGGAGCAGAACTTTGATTCGGCGTGTCGTCACCCCGTCGGGTCTGCGCCCGAGGCGCGCAGCCTATCGCCTAGTGCTTTTCGCCTCCGCGCCGAGGGCGGCGGCCCGCCCGCTCGCCGGCGACGAGGCGCTTGACGCGCTCGACGATGTCGGTCGTCGAAGCGCCCTCGACGAAGGGTAGGGACAGCACGCGCCCGCCCGCCGCCTCGACCTCCTCGCGCCCGTGGATTTCGTCAAGCCGGTAGTCGCCGCCCTTGACGAGCACGTCCGGCAAAAGCTCTCCGATGAGCGCGCGCGGCGACTCCTCATCGAACACAGTCACCAGGTCAACGCACGCGAGCGCGGCCAGCACCTCCGCGCGCTCCGCCTCGCCCGTCAGCGGACGCCCCCTGCCCTTCAGCGCGCGCACCGAGCGGTCGCTGTTGACGGCGACGAGCAGCGCGTCGCCCAGCCCCCGCGCCCTTTCGAGGTAGCGGACGTGCCCGACGTGCAGCAGGTCGAAGCAGCCGTTCGTGAAGACGAGCCGCCGCCCGCCCGCGCGCAGACCCTCCCGCACGCGCCGCAACTCTCCGCGGTCGAGGATGACTTTGCCGCTCATTTTGGTGAATAGTAAATGGTAAATGGTGAATAGACAAAAAGCCGTGAATCATCAATCGTGAATCGTGAATCGCGGCCGGGCGGCGCTCAGGTTGAGGAAGATTCTCGGCACACAGCGCCACGAATTTCGATTGACGATTGACGATTGACGGTTCACGGCTTTTACCGGGTGACGGCTTTTTGTCTATTCACCATTTACCATTTACTATTTACCCTCCTATGACCAGCCCATTCATCGAAGAGAACGACCAGACGCGCGCGCGGCGCGAGCACCTCGCGGAGATCGAGCGACTCGTCGGCAACGCCTACCCGAACAAGTTCCGCCGCACGAACCTCGCCGGGAGTCCGGAAGGCGAGGACACCATCACGGCGCTCGTCCGCCCCGAGACGCTGAAGCGTTTGGCCGGCAACGAAGAGTTCGGCGCGGCTTTCGACCTCCTCGCGGGGAAGGCCGCGGCGGGCGAGCGCCCGTCGGCCGAAGACCTCGAACCCGTCAACGCCGGGTTGCATAAACTGCGCGTGCGGGTGGCGGGCCGCGTCGCCACGCCGCCGCGCGTGATGGGCAAGGCCGCCTTCGTGCACCTCTCGGACGGGCGCGAGCGGTTGCAAATCTACGTCCGCAAGCAGGACGCGCGCGCCGTCAGCAACGACTCGGGCGAGGCCGTCGAGGAGCCGGAGAGCGGCTGGAGACTTTTCCAACTGCTCGACCACGGCGACTTCGTCGGCGTCGAAGGCTTCCTCTTCGTGACGAAGACCGGCGAACTCTCCGTCCACGTCGAGCAGCTTCAATTCCTGTCGAAGGCGCTCGTCCCGATGCCCGACAAGCTGCACGGCATCAACGACCCCGAAATCCGCCAGCGCCGCCGCTACGCCGATTTAATCGCGTCGAGCCTCAAGGTCGAGCGCGAGCCGGGCGAGCTGACGACGCGCGAAGTCTTCGAGCGCCGCTCGAAGATGATCACCACGATGCGCCGTTATTTAGACGACCACGGCTACGTCGAGGTCGAGACGCCGATCCTCTCGCCCATCGCCTCCGGCGCGGCGGCCAAGCCCTTCGAGACTTACCACAACGCCCTCGACATCAAACTCTACGCCCGCATCGCGCCCGAGTTGTACCTCAAGCGCCTCCTCGTCGGCGGCTTCGAGCGCGTCTACGAACTCAACCGCAACTTCCGCAACGAAGGCATCTCCTACAAACACAACCCCGAATTCACCATGCTCGAATTCTACTGCGCCTACATGGACGCCAACGGCATGATGGACTTCTGCGAGGAGATGCTACGGACAGTTATTAAGAACTCAACAGGTACAACACAATTTCAATCTGGCATCCCGCTATCGCCAGGCTTAACAACAATCCTTCGAAGGAGCAATCAAATAGATTTCGCTCAGCCTTTTCAGAGGCTCACCATGAAGGAGGCTATCGAGCGACAGTGGAACGCTGAAGATACGTTAAGGCAATTAAAGTTTAACGGAGAGTTTTTTAGAAGTTCGTGGTTAGATGAATCTAAAATGGTGTATCTGCTTTATAAATTTGTCTTTTATTTAGTTACAGGCGCAGAAATAAAAGTGAAAGTTCCACGGGAAAAACTGGACACAACTGATAATCCTATCGTGCTTGGATATTGGCTAGCAGCACAAAACGATTTAATGAATTTACCCGACGGTGCGGACGAGAGAGAAACTTCTAGCTATATTGTTTTCTTATTTGAAAACATGGCCGAGCAGAGTATCTTCCAGCCGACATTCATTACAGACTTCCCTAAAGTTATATCCCCCCTCTCGAAAGCCTCGCCTGAAAACCCCGCCATCGCCGAGCGGTTCGAGTTGTATATCGCGGGGATGGAGTGTGCGAACGGGTTCTCGGAGTTGAATGACCCGGTGGAGCAGTACGCGCGGTTCGAGGAGCAGGTGAGGCAGCGGGAGCGGGGCGATGAGGAGGCGATGCAGATGGACGTGGATTACGTGCGGGCGCTCTCGTACGGAATGCCGCCGGCCGCCGGCATCGGCATCGGCATCGACCGCGTGGCGATGCTTCTGACGAACCGCCGCTCCATCCGCGACGTGATCCTCTTCCCGCACATGAGGCGGCAGCGGCAGGCGGCCGAAGCTACTGAAGAAGCCGACGAGACGCGGGGCTGACTCGCCGACCGTGGCCCGGCGTCGGTCGGGTGTTAAGCCCCTTCATTTTTAACACAGAGAACACAGAGCAAGCACAGAGGGCACGGAGAAGAAGTTGATTTCTCCGTGCCCTCTGTGTCTTCCTCCGTGAACTCTGTGTTAACCACGCCTCGCCCGACGCTCAACCCGCACAGGACAAATCATCAATCCCGTCGCCCGCGGTTTCGTTTATAATGCGGCCCTTCCCCGAAACCTTCCCCCGCTTGGGCCGAGCTTTGGTTAAACAGCCGGGTCGTGTATCCTTGCGGCCGAACTTATTAACCCCATAAGCAGGAGTGATGGGCGGGAGTCGCCGTTCCCCGCCCCGGTTTCTCTCAGGATGTCTGCGCCACCCACGGTGATGAAGTTCGGCGGCACGTCGGTCGAGGACGCGCCGGCCTTCGCGCGCGTCGCCGGCCTCGTCGCCCGCGACCCGCACTCGCGCCCCGTCGCCGTCGTCTCCGCCATGAGCCGCTTCACCGACGCGCTGCTCGACGC
>JALZHT010000527.1 GCA_030860645.1 Acidobacteriota bacterium | reverse complement strand
GCGCGCAGAGCGGGGCCTTCGGGCTGGAGCGGGCGGCCAACGAGTTCGGCGTCTGGGGCGGCGGCTCGTGGGACTCGCCGACCTTCATCGGCAAGGCCGAGAACGCGCGGCTCGCCGTCCTCGGGCTGCGCTACGCGCGGGTGCTGGCGCGCGGCGACAACCTCGCGCTGAAGTACACGCTCGACGCCGTGCCGGTGGCCGTTCTCTCGTACGAGTCGGAGGTGCTGGAGCCGCTGCCGCAGGCGGGCTTCACGGTGCGGCAGGTGCGGCGCAAGATCACGGGGGCGGGCCTCTCGCCCGTCGGCTTCCAGTTGAACTTCCGCCGGCGCGAGCGCGTACAGCCCTTCGCGCAGGCCAGCGGCGGCTTCCTCTACTTCGGCGAGGGCGTCCCCCTGGAGGGCGGCGCGCAGTTCAACTTCACGGCCGACTTCGGCGGCGGCCTCCAGGTGAAAACCGGCGCGCGCCAAGCGTGGACGCTCGGCTACCGCTACCACCACGTCTCGAACGGCTACCGCGCACAGCTCAACCCCGGCTTCGACGCGAACCTCTTCTACGTCGGCTATTCAATCTTCAGATGAGGCGTGCGAGCTGCCCCTGCTCATAGAGGCAACTACAGTTGAGTCTCAGGCATGGCGTATTTCAACACAGAGGGCACGGAGGACACACAGAGTTCACAGAGAAGAAGACGGATTTCTCTGTGGACTCTGTGGAACCTCTGTGTCCTCTGTGTTGAGATGAACGTCCCCTGACGCTCAATTCAGAACCAAGATGACTACGAGGACACAACCGGCGCGCGGGATGCGCGACTTTCTGCCGGCGGACGTGCGGCGGCGCGAGTACGTCATCCGCGTCATCAAGGAGACGTACGAGCGCTACGGCTTCGAGCCGCTGGAGACGCCGGCGGTCGAGAACATCGAGACGCTGCTCGGGAAGTACGGCGAAGAGGGCAACCAGCTCATCTTCAAAATCCTCAAGCGCGGCGAGCACGAGAAGAGCGGCGAGGCCGACCTCGCCCTGCGCTACGATTTGACCGTGCCGCTGGCGCGCGTCGTCGCCGAGTACGGCGACAAGCTCCCGAAGTTTTTCAAGCGCTACCAGATTCAGCCCGTGTGGCGCGCCGACCGCCCGGCGCGCGGCCGCTTCCGCGAGTTCTACCAGTGCGACGTGGACGCCGTCGGCTCGCGCTCGGCGGTCGTCGAGGCGGAACTCTGCGCCGCCGCGAGCGAGGCGCTCGGACGCCTCGGCTTCACGAACTTCACCATCCGCCTCAACCACCGGGAGGTGCTCGCGGGCGTCCTCGGCGCGGCCGGCGTCCGCGAAGACCGGCACGCGGACGCGCTCGTCGCGCTCGACAAGTTGGACAAGGTCGGCCGCGAGGGCGTGGCGCGCGAGTTCGCCGGGCGCGGCATCGTGGCCGAGAGCGGCGAGGAACTGCTCGGCTTCTTCGAGAATCTCCCGGCGCTCGAACACGCCGCCGAGTTCGTCGCGGGCGGCGGGGGGACGGAAGTCTCGACGGCGGAAGCCTACAACCGCGCGGCGCTCGGCCGCCTCGTCGAGTTCGTCGGCGACCACGAGGGCGGGGCGCGCGGCGTCGACGAACTGCGCAAGGTCATCGAGTACGCCGCCGCCTACGGCATCCAAGACCGGATCAAAATCGACCCCAGCCTCGCGCGCGGGCTTTCCTATTACACGGGCGCGATCATGGAGATTAACGTGCCCGACCTCGCCGGCTCGCTCGGCGGCGGCGGGCGCTACGACAACCTCGTCGGGATGTTCTCGGGCAGGGAAGTGCCCGCCTGCGGCTTCTCTCTGGGCCTGGAGCGCATCATCGTCGTGATGACCGAGCGCGGGATGTTCCCCGCCGAGATCGAGCGCGCGGCGGCCGACGTGCTGGTCACGGTCTGGAGCGAGGAGTCGGTCGGAGATTCGCTCGCCTTCGCCGCGGAGCTGCGCCGCGCCGCGCCGCGGTTGCGCGTGGACGTGTACCCGGAGGCCGACAAGCTCGGCAAGCAGTTCAAATATGCTTCTGCGCGCGGCGTGCCCTTCGTCGTTGTTATCGGCGGCGAGGAACGTGCGCGCGGCGAGGTCGCGCTCAAGAACATGACGACCGGCGAGCAGCAGACGGTCGGCCGCGAGCGCGTCGCGGAGGCTTTACGACAGAGTTAAGGGGGTAGACGCGCGCGGCGAAAAATCGTCCGCCCGGCCGTCTCGTCGAAATTATGCCAATCACACTCGACAACTTAGGTGACTTGGAACGCACGCACTCCTGCGGGCAGTTGCGGGCGGAGGACGCCGGACGGACGGTCGTCCTGATGGGCTGGGTGGCGGTGCGGCGCGACTTCGGGCCGCTGACGTTCGTTGACCTGCGCGACCGCGACGGGCTGACGCAGGTCGTCTTCAACTCGGAGACCGCTGCGGGGGCGCACGCGCGCGCGAAGGAGGTGCGCGGCGAGTACGTCATCGCCGTGCGCGGCGAGGTCGTCCTGCGCGCCGAGGCCGCGCGCAACCCGAAGCTCTCGACCGGCGACGTGGAGGTGAAGGCCCGCGAAATCCTGGTCTTGAACGAGGCGCGCACGCCGCCCTTCCAGCTCGACGCCCCGCCCGACAAGCTCGCCGCCGAAGACGTGCGCCTCAAGTACCGCTACCTCGACCTGCGCCGCCCCTACCTGCAAAACAACCTGCGGCTGCGCCACCGCATGGTCTCCGAGATTCGCTCGTACATGAACGAGCAGGGTTTCACCGAGATCGAGACGCCGGTTTTGATTAAGTCCACGCCCGAGGGCGCGCGCGACTACGTCGTGCCTTCGCGGCTCTACCCCGGCAGGTTCTACGCGCTGCCACAGTCGCCGCAAATCTTCAAACAGATTTGCATGATCGCCGGCCTCGACCGCTACTACCAGATCGCCCGCTGCTTCCGCGACGAAGACCTGCGCGCCGACCGCCAGCCCGAGTTCACGCAGCTCGACGTGGAGTTCAGCTTCGCCTCGACCGAGCAGGTCTACCGCCTGATCGAAAGACTCGTGGCGCGCGTCTTCCGCCTCGTCGGCGCGGAGCTGACGGTGCCGTTCCCGCGCCTGACCTACGCCGAGGCGATGCGCCGCTACGGCAGCGACAAGCCCGACCTGCGCTTCGGGATGGAGCTGCAAGACCTCGCGCCGGCGCTCGAAGGCACGACCTTCGCGCCGTTCGCCGCGGCGCTGGAGAAGGGCGGCGAGGTGAAGGGGCTGGTCGTGGCGGGCGGCGCGCACCTGTCGCGCAAGGCGCTCGACGAGTTGCAGGAGTTCGTCAAACGCTACGGCGCGGGCGCGCTCGCGTGGGTCAAGACGAATGGCGGGCTGCACTCCTCGTTGCTGAAGGCGCTCGGCGGGGAGGCGGTCGCGCGACTGGCCGCGGCGGCGGGGGCCGGGAG
>JALZHT010000526.1 GCA_030860645.1 Acidobacteriota bacterium | reverse complement strand
GGTCGGACGTTGACGAACGTCCGACCCGCCTGCCGCCGCCCGCGGCTCTGTCTGTAACTCGAAACTCGAAATTTCGGTTCGGCTAGTTGAAGATGCTCTTGATGCCGCGGCCGATCTTCTTGAAGCCGCGCTCCAGTGCATTGCCGGCCTTCTTCGACTGCTTGACCGTGGCGTCGCCCGCATCTTCGGCCTTGTCGCCGACCTCGCGCCCGGCGGCCTCGCCCGTCCGGGCCGCGGACTTCACGTCTACGGCCTTGCCACCGGCGTCCTCGGCCTTATCGGCGGCCTCGGCCCCGGCCTTCTTCGTCGTCTTGGCGGCGGCCTTGCCGCCCTTCACCGCCATGCCGCCGGCGTCCTCGGCCTTGTCGGCGGCTTCACGGCCCGCGTCCTTGCCCGTCTCGCCGACGGCGCGCGCGCCCGCCGCGGTCTTCTCGCCCACGGCGTTGACGGCCTCGCCGGTCTTCTCGGCGGCGGCCTTCGCGCCGTCCTTCGTCTCGTCGGCCACGTCCTCGGCCTTATCGCCGACTTCTTTCACACCTTCTTTCGTCGTCGTCTTGACTTCCTCGGTCTTACTCTTCTCCTGCGCGGTCATCTGCGCGGCCGACGCCCCGACGAAGAACGCCGCCAACGCGAGCGACGTGAATAACCTTGTCAACATGCCTGCCCCCTTTCTTGACACCCCGAAATCGCACGCCCGGCCGGCCACACCGGCCCGTTCTCGTCCCGTGCGAATCAAAAAAATACATCAACCTTGCTCTGTAGAAGGGGCTGGCAAGCGGCATGCCTCGGGCGAGTCCCGAGTTAGAGGAATTTTAGATTTTAGATTTTTGATTGGCGATTTAAAGAAGTGGCGCACGCCTCAGCCTTCCGATCAAAAATCAAAAATCGCAAATCTAAAATTCCTCTAACTCGAAACCCGAAACCAACGGAACTCTTAGTTGACTTGCGCCTGCGCGGCGACTTCGCTGCGCGCGAGGCGGATGGTCAGTTTGTACGCGCCGGCGCCGGCCGGTTGGACGAGCGAGCGCGCGTTCCAGTTCTTGCCCTCCTCGTCGGAGAACTTCCAGCGCGTGTCGGTCGCGGCCGTCGCGGCGTCCGCCTGCGGCAGCTTCGACCACCCCTCGGCGAGCTTCGCGTCGATGATCTTCAAAAGCTCGGCGGCGGGCATCGTCGTGCGCACCTCCCAGTTCTTCTCCCAGCGGTCGGTGCCGCCCTGCTGGCCCAGGACTTTCCAGTCCGTCCCCTCGGGCAGAGCGAAGCCCCGCCGGCCGATGACCTTGCGCAGGTGGCGGTCGGCGAAGCTGGCGCGGGCGTAGGGCACGTCGGGCTGCCAGTTGTATTCGAGGTTGAGCGCGATCTCCTGCGCCTTGCCGCGCCCGGCCAGCTTCTCGACGAGGTGGAGCGCGCCGTCAATGCCCGAAGACAGCCCGGCCGTCGTCACGATCTTGCCGTTGTCAACGAAGCGGCGGTCGCTGACGACCTTCGCCTTCGGCGCGAGCGTCTTCAACTCGTCTATGAGGCCGTAGAAGGTGGTGGCCGTCAGCCCGTCGAGCAGGCCGGCCTTGCCGAGGTAGAACGCGCCGTTGCAGACCGAGATGACGTGGTCGGCCCCGGCCGCCGTCTCCTGCACCCACTTGATGACCTTCGGGTTTTCGAGGTGCGGGCCGACGCCGCCGCCGGGCAGCAGAAGCACCTCCGCCTTCGGCATGTTAGCGAAGGTGTACTTCGGCACGACCGTCATGCCCATCGCCGTCGTGATGGGGCCTTCCTTCTCGGCCACCGTGTAGATGTTGAAGAGGTGCTCGCGCCCGACGTGCGCCTGGCCGAAGACCTCGTAGGGGGCCGTGTAGTCTATGATCTGCACGCCGTCGAAGAGGAGGATGGCGAGGTTCAGGTTGGCCGTCTTCTTCTCCGGCGCGGGCGGGGGCGGCGCGGCCGTCTGCCCCGCGGTCTCGACCTTCAGGGCGCAGCCGAGCAGGAGCGCCCCGGCGAGCAGTGCGAGTGCGTGAAATGATTTCTTCATCGAAGACTTCTCCTTTGTGGCGGGTGAGTTTTCGGGTTCAGGGCCGGCGGCAGGTCAGGCATTTGATGTCCGACCCGTCCGGCTTCATCGAGTAGATTTCGGTCGAGGGGTACGCGCCCGAGATGTAGGCGATGCGGCGGCCGTCGGGCGAGAAACGGGCGAAGAAGGCCCGCGCGTCGTCGAGCACGCGCCGGCGGCCGGAGCCGTCGGCGTTCATCAGGTAGAGGCCGCGCGCCCCGCCTTCGCGCGTCGAGCTGAAGATGATTCTTTTGCCGTCCGGAGACCACGCCGGGAAGACGTTGTGGCCGGCGCCGCCGGTCAGGAGTTTCTGGTTCGCGCCGTCGGCCCCGACGACGTAGATTTGATCTCGGCGGTCGCCCTTCTCCGAGTAGAAGACGAGCCGCCTGCCGTCGGGCGACCAGGCGGGGTTGTAGTGCTTGAAGGCGTTGGCCGTAATCTTCGCCTGGCGCGAGCCGTCGGCGTTCATCACGTAAAGTTGGGGGCCGCCGTCGCGGTCGGAGACGAAGGCGATGCGGCGGCCGTCCGGCGACCACGCGGGCGTCGTGTTGCGGCCCGCGTCGCGCGTCAGGCGTTCGACGCCGGAGCCGTCGGCGTTCATCGCGTACAGGTCGCCCTTGTCGCCGTCGCGGCGCGAGCTGAAGACGAGCCGGCGGCCGTCCGGCGACCACGAGGCGTATAAGTCCGGCCGCGGGTCGTCGGTCAGGCGCTCCAGACCCGAGCCGTCGGCGCGCATCACGTACACGTCCCAGTTGTCGCCGACCCGCGCCGAGTAGCTGATGCGGCGGCCGTCGGGCGACCACGCCAGCTCCTGATGAAAGACGGGCGGCGCCGGCGTCGTCTGCGCCCGCGCGGTCGTCGCCGCGGCGCAGGCCGTGAGGAGCAGGGCGAGGGCGGTCTTGAGCATGGCGTCTCCTTCGCGGGGCGAGTGTAGCGCGGGGGGCGCGCGGCGGATTCGGCTTTGCAGGGAGGTGACGGCGTCGTGCGGCGAGTTGAGCCGGGGCGCGGTCAGAGGCGGCCGGATTTGAGCAGCGTTTGGAGGTGCTCGCGGCGGCTGCGGCTCAGTTTCAGCTCGGTGCCGTCGTGGAGGACGACGGCGTAGTCGCCGTTGAAGAGCTGGTGCAGCTCCTTGATGCGGTCGACGTTGACGATTGTAGAGCGGTGGATGCGGAGGAATTTCTGCGGGTCGAGCCGGGCCTCCAGCTCGTGCATCGTCTCGCGCAGGAGGTGGCTCTTGCGGCCGACGTGCAGCTTGACGTAATAGTCCTCGGCCCCGATCCAGTCGATCTCTTCGGCCTTGAGGAAGAAGACGCGCCCGGCCGACTTGATGAGCAGCCGCGTGAGGTACTGCGGCGGGGGGGGGGGGGGG
>JALZHT010000525.1 GCA_030860645.1 Acidobacteriota bacterium | reverse complement strand
GTGCTGGCCCCCTGCGCCACCGAGAACCAGATCAAGGCCGAGAACGCCGACCGCCTCAAGTGCCGCATCCTGGCCGAGGGGGCCAACGGCCCGACGACGGCCGCCGCCGACAAGATCCTCCACGACAAGGGAATCTTCGTCATCCCCGACATCCTCGCCAACGCGGGCGGGGTGACGGTCTCCTACTTCGAGTGGGTGCAGGACCGGATGGGCTACTTCTGGAAGGAGGAGGTCGTCAACGACCGGTTGCAGGACGTGATGGTCGCCAGCTTCAACGACGTGGCGAAGTATGCCGAGACGCACCAAGTGGATACGCGGACGGCGGCCTACATGCTGGCGATTGACCGCGTGGCCTACGACACGCGGATGCGCGGTATCTACGCGTGACAAAATTGTGTAAGACTTTTTCGGGCTAAGTGGTGAAAAAGTCTTGATTTCCAAGAGTAAGTGGAGTATGGTCTGGCGGAACTTGGTATGCTGGGGTAGCCGTCCGTTTAGGGTCTTTCGGGGCGGCGGCCGGCGCGCCAGGTCAGTGTTGACATGAGCGCTCCCGTTTTCGTACCGGCGGGGCGCTTAAAACCTAACGCAACCAAACAGTTTCAGTTGAGAGGCGCGCAGAGGCAGTACCAGCGCCCGCGAGCGTCTACAAGACGCTCAGGCTCCTCTCGCTGCTCCGCTCCATCTACAAGACGTTCACGTTCGAGGGCGGGAGCAGTCTCTTTGACTTGAAGGTTGTACGCTTGTAGTTTGGAGCGTCCGCGCCCCGGGGCACAATCGCCTGGGCGCGCCCCCACCCCCACAAGGCGACGGCAACCACGCCGTGCGGCGCGAGGGGAGACGGAGCGCGCGGCGACTCTGGGTGGCACGGTCGCCCCCTTCCGCAAAAATTTAAACTCATTTCGCAGGAGGAATGCGATGAGACTCGCGAGAAGAGCGCTCTTGGCCGCGCTCAGCACCTTGATCCTGGTATCGGCAGTATCAGCCCAGACACTCCGACCGGGGAATGATCCGCGCAATCAAGCGCCGACCGTCGGCACGGGCGGCCCCCCGGGCGGGCCGACCGGGCTCTTCACCATCTATGACGGCGACACGCTGCGCCGCGGTGAGTACACCTTCAGCATCGCCTACAGCAACTACGACCGCGACCCGGGCGACGTCGACCTGACGGTCGTCCCCTTGAGCGTCAACGTCGGCCTCAACGACTACCTGGAGCTGTTCTTCAGCACCGAGGGTTGGCGCGGGGTCAACGTCAACAACCCGAAGCACCTGTCGAGTTTCTACCTGCCGAACTCCCAGCTCTTCTTCGGCAACGGCATCCTCGGCAGCGGCCCGGCCATCATCCTCGCGCCCATCCGCGTCAGCGGCCCCGTGGTCGGGACGGGTCAGGTCTTCCGCCCGGCCCTCGTGCCGGCCCTCGGCCTGGTCGGCGGTCAAGGGTTCGTGCCGTTCCCGTTCGTCGGCGGCACCGGCCCGACCCTCGGCGTCGAGGGCAGCGTCATCGCCCCGCGCTTCGTGAGCACGCTCGGCGGGGCAGTGGGCGGCGGGGGCGGCAACTTCGGCGCGGCGTCAGCCTTCCCCGGCATCGGCTCGCCCTGCGGCAGCATCCTGCCGGGCGTCGTCTTGACGACGCGCACCATCCCGCCCAACCTGACCTTCGGCACGCTGACCGTGCCCGAACTGTTCACGACCTGCCCGACTTACCTGCCGGACGCGCCGTTCGTCAACCGCCTCTACGGCGAGTCGAGCTTCGGCACGATGAACATCGGCGCCAAGATTCGCTTCACCGACCCGGACAACCCGCTCGGCGTCGGCATCATCCCGTTCTACCGCTTCTACCTCGACAAGGCCGACGACGCCTCGGGCTTCAACCAGCTCCAGCGCGGCGCCAGCCCCGGCGGCAACATCGGCGACTTCGGCCTCGTCGGCTTCGTCGGGGGCCGCCTCAGCCGCTCCGTCAGCCTGTCGGCCAACATCGGCTACATCCTGAACAGCAACCCGAGGTCTGACGCCCTGGGCGGCGACGCGGTGCTGCTCGACCGCCCTGACGAACTGGTCGCGGGCGTCGGCGCGGACTTCGTCGTCAACCGTCACTTCCAGATCATCACCGAGCTGAAGAGCGTCCACTACGTCGCGGGCCGGACGCCGAACTCGTTCCCGAACAACCCGGTCGACTTCCTCGGCGGCGTCCGCATCTTCCCGCGCCGCTGGTTCGGCTTCAGCGCCTGGTACCGCGCGCACCTGAACCAGCAGGGCGAGAACTTCCTCGACTTCTTCGGCGACGACGATGTCAACGGCGGGTTCCCGCTCGGCTTCCGCCAGTCGGACGACCCGCACGGCTTCGGCTTCCAGTTCTTCATCGGCCGCCGCAACGAGCGGCTCCCGACGGTCTTCCCGAACCAGCCGCCGACCGTCACGCTGACGGCCGCTTCGAGCCGCGTCGTGCTCCCGGCCGTCTGCACCGGCGACCAGCAGCCCGACCCGGCCTGCACGCCGACCAGTTCGTCCGTGCAGCTCTCGGCGCAGGCCACCGACCCGGACGGCGACACGCTGCTCTACACCTACTCGACGACGGGCGGCCGCGTCACGGGCGACGGCCCGAACGCCACGCTCGACCTGACGGGCGTCGAGCCGGGCACCTACACGGTGACGGTCGAGGTCGACGACGGCTGCGGCTGCATCGCCTTCACCTCCACCACGGTGACGGTCGAGCGCTGCGGCTGCATCACCCCGGCCCCGGCCTGCCCGACGGTCGACGTGAGTTGCCCGGACACCGCCACGCCGGGCCAGCCCGTGACCTTCACGGCGAGCGTCAGCGGCGGCGACCCGAACGTCACGCCGACCTTCAACTGGACGGTCTCGGCCGGTACCATCACCAGCGGCCAGGGCACCAGCTCGATCACGGTGGACACGACCGGCCTGGCCGGCGGTACGACCGTGACGGCGACTGTTGATGTCGGCGGCTTCGACCGCAACTGCACGACCTCGGATAGCTGCACGACCAGCCTGACGGCCCCGGCGCAGCCGAGGAAGATTGACGAGTACGGCAACATCCGGTTCAACGACGAGAAGGCGAGGCTCGACAACTTCGCCATCGAGTTGCAGAACGACCCGACGGCGCAAGGGTACATCATCGCCTACGGCGGCCGCCGCGGCCGCGCCGGCGAGGCCCAGCGCCGCGCCGACCGGGCGAAGGACTACCTCGTCAACACGCGCGGCATCTCCGCCGACCGCATCGTCACGGTCGACGGCGGCTTCCGCGAAGACCTGACGGTCGAGCTCTGGATCGTGCCGCAGGGCGCGACCGCCCCGACCGCCAGCCCGACGGTTGACCCGAGCGAGGTGCAGACCACCGCGCCCGCCCGCCGTCGCCGCGGCCGCCGCGGCCGGGACGACGAAGACGAGGAGTAATCC
>JALZHT010000524.1 GCA_030860645.1 Acidobacteriota bacterium | reverse complement strand
CCGCGGCGGACTGCTGGGCCGCGGCGCCGGCCGCGGCGAGGCCGACGAGCGCGGCCGCGAGGGCGGAGGAAACAAAGACTCTTTTCATAGGTTTTTCGAGGCGTAAGAGTTTAGGGGATGCCGCCCGGCGTTCGGGGGTGGCGGCGACGCGCCGCCCGCCGGACAGCTCATTCGGATGCGTCGAACGAAGTTTCGGGTTGCGAGTGAAAGGATTTTTGATTTGCGATTTTTGATTTGCAGAGGGCCGCGAGCCTCGCCCCGCTCTTTCAATCGCCAATCAAAAATCAAAAATCAAAAATCGCCTTAACTCGAAACTTTTAGCCAACAAACTCGGCCTCAACGCGATGCGGGATGATGCCGCGCTCCGCGCCCTCGTCGAGGAGTCGCTGGACGGCGCGGCGGCCGCGCTCGGTGTAGTCGAGCGTCATCTGGTTGACCCACATCCCGACGAAGCGGTCGGCGAGGCCCGCGTCCATGTCGCGCGCGAACTGCATCGCGTAGTCGAGCGCGTCGCCCCGGTGGTCGAGCGAGTAGCGGATGGATTCGTGCAGGTACTGCGAGACGCGGGCGACGGTCTCCGCGCCGAGGTCGCGCCGCACGGCGTTGCCGCCCATCGGCAGCGGCAGCCCCGTCCGCTCCTTCCACCACTCGCCGAGGTCTACGACCTTGTGCAGCCCGAGCCGCTGGTAGAAGAGTTGCCCCTCGTGGATGAGAAGCCCGGCGTCGGCCCGGCCCTCCTGCACGGCCGCGATGATCTGGTCGAAGGGGACGACCTCGTACCGGAACTCGGGGCGGAGGATTTTGAGGGCGAGGAAGGCGCTCGTCAGCTCGCCGGGGACGGCGACCTTGAGGCGCGAGAGGTCTTCGACCTTGTGCGGCGCGCGCGCGACGACGACGGGGCCGTAGCCCTCGCCGATGGACGCGCCGTGCGGCAGCAGCGCGTACTTGTCGGAGATGTAGGCGTAGGCGTGGAAGCTGACGGCCGTCACGTCGTAGACGCCGCGCGTGGCCTTCTCGTTGAGGGTCTGGATGTCTTCGAGCACGTGCTCGAAGCGCAAATCCCCGGTGTCGATCTTCCCCGTCGCCAGCCCGTAGAACATGAAGGCGTCGTCCGAGTCGGGCGAGTGGGCGACGGTGATGGTGCGCGTCTCTGTCGCGGTCGTCATAATTCTAAGTTTGTGACCCGCCGCTCCGCCGTTGGTCGGCGATGGTGTCAATGAGCGCGTTCACGCGCCGGCCGGTGTGCGCCTGCGCCTCGGCCAGTTCGGCCATCCTGTCCGTCAGCGACTTCTGCGCCTTATTGAGTTCAGTCGTGGCGTTGAAGAGGTGGACGGTCGCCGTCTCAAGCAAGCTGATGCGCTTTTCGGCCTGGGCATGTAGCTCACGCATCTGCCCCATGCCTTCGGGGAAGGTCTCCTGCCGTTTGATGATGAACTCCATCACCCTTTGAATCTCTTCGTTGGTCATCGGGGTCTCCTCGTTTCGAGAGTCATCAGGTGGGTGTCCGTCAGTTTAGCACGCGGTGGCGGAAAAGGCTCAGACGGTCGCCTCCTCGCGGGCGACGGGGTTGTAGAGCGTGTCGCGCTCGACCGCCTCGAAGCCGGCGTCCTCGATGAGCGAGACGATCTCCTGCTTCGACATCTTCACTTCGCCCCCGGCTTCGACCGAGTAGCTGGCGGTAAGCTCGCCGCCCTCGGTGATGGTGCCGTCGAGGTCGTTCGCGCCGTAGTGCAGCGCGACCTGCGCGAGCCGCTTCCCGAGCATCACCCAGTAAGACTTGACGTGCGGGAAGTTGTCGAGCATGAGGCGCGAGACGGCCATCGTCTTCAGGGAGTCCACGCCCGAGGGGCCGGGCAGGTGCGAGAGCTGCGTGCCCGGCGGGTAGAAGGCGAGCGGGATGAAGCACTGGAAGCCGCCCGACTTGTCCTGCTGCTCGCGCAGGCGGACGAGGTGGTCGACGCGGTCTTCGATTGATTCGACGTGGCCGTAGAGCATCGTCGCGTTGGTCTTCAGCCCGGCGGCGTGCACCTTGCCCGAGAGGTCGAGCCACCGCCGCGCGTCGGTCTTGTGGGCGCAGATGCGCGAGCGGGTCGGCTCGGCGAAAATCTCCGCGCCGCCGCCGGGGCACGAGTCCATCCCGGCCGCCTTCAGGCGCTCGATGACCTCCTCGTCCGCCATCTTGTAGAAGCGCGCGAAGTGATCCAGCTCGACCATCGTCCACGCCTTGAGGTGGAGCCGCGGGTACTGGCGCTTCAGGGACGAGAGCAGGTCGGTGAAGTAGCTGAACGGGAGCTTGGTGTTGAGGCCGCCGACGATGTGCAGCTCGGTCGCGCCCTCGCGGACGGCCTCGCCGGCGAGGCGCAGGGAGTCCTCGATGTTGTGCGTGTAGGCGTCGGGCTGGCGGGGCGTGCGGAAGAAGCCGCAGAACTTGCAGTCGGCGTAGCAGACGTTGGTCGGGTTGAAGTGGCGGTTGACGTTGTAGTAGGTCGTCCGCCCGTGGAGTCGCCGGCGCACCTCGTCGGCGAGGCGGCCGAGCGCCGGCACGTCGCCGGTGGAGAACAGCGCCACGCCGTCTGCGAAAGAGAGCCGCTCGCCCGCCTCCACTTTCGCGGCGAGTTCGTTGAGCCTGGGGTCGTGTGAAAACTTCATGGTTCCGAGTTAAAGGATTTTAGATTTTAGATTTTAGATTGTTGATTGGAAGAGAGCTCCTGTTTCGTCTCCGCTTTAAATCGCAAATCGCAAATCCAAAATCAAAAATTCCAAAAGACCGCGCCGCCGAAGGTCGCCAGCAGGATGACGCTGACGAAGGCGTTCGTGGTGAAGAAGGCCGCGTCGAGGCGCGACAGGTCGTCGGCGCGCACGAGCGAGTGCTGGTAGACGAGGAGCGCGCCCGCCGCGACGACCCCGGCGAGCGCCAGCGCGCCGAGGCCGGTCAGGAAGTATAACCCGACGAGCGCCGCGAACGCCCCCGCGTGCAGCAGCCGCGAGACCCGGAGCGAGCGCGCCACGCCGAGGCGCGCCGGGATCGAGCGCAGGCCCGCGCGCCGGTCGAAGTCGTAGTCCTGGCAGGCGTAGAGCACGTCGAAGCCGGCCGTCCACAAGAGCACGACGAGCGAGAGCACGAGCGGCACCGCGCTGTCGAACGCCCCGCGCACCGCGACCCACGCGCCCGTCGGCGCGATTGAAAGGCACCAGCCGAGGACGAGGTGCGAGAGCGACGTGAAGCGCTTCGTGTAGGAGTAGAGCAGGACGGAGGCCAGCGCCACGGGCGCGAGCAGGAGCGCCAACGGGTTGAGCATCGCCGCCGCGAGGAAGAAGAGCGCCGCCGACGCGGCCGTGAACCCCCAGGCGAAGCGCAGCGAGAGGAGGCCGGCCGGGATGGCGCGTGCGCGCGTGCGCGGGTTGGCCGCGTCGTAGT
>JALZHT010000523.1 GCA_030860645.1 Acidobacteriota bacterium | reverse complement strand
ATCTCGACCAGCGCGCCGACGCCGCCGCGCGTCGAAGAGCCGCGCGCCGCCCCGTAGCCGAAGCGCTGGATGAAGCGCGCGATGTACTCGCCGTCGAAGCTGCGCGAGGTCATCACGACGATCCGGCGGCGGCGGAAGTAGTAGGTGGTGAGGAAAATCTGGTCGTGCCAGAAGGCGAGAATCGGCGGCCCGCCCGCGTGCGCCCCCTCCCAGTGCTCCCAGCCCTCGACGCGGAAGCGCGCCGTCCTCCCGAGGGCGTTGATGACGAGGTAGAAGGCGAGGTCGGCGGCGCGGATGAGAAGCCGCTCGCGGAAGCTGTAGCCCGACAAATCGGCGAAGCGGTAGGCCCGCGCGACGCGCTCGTCGGACGGCCCGGCGGCACGGTCTTGTTCGACGGAAGCCCGCATGAGAGTGGCGAAGCCGCGAGTCTAACAAAAAGAGTGGACAGTAGTCAGCAGAGGGTGCTGGGGCCTGGGTGCCGGGTGTTGGCAAAAACAGATGTCTTTAACCCAGCACCCTCTGCTGACTACTGGCTACCGGCTGCTATCTACTGCTATATTGCGGAACGCCGCGCTGGCCCTCGTCGTACAGCGTTGGCGGAAAGCTTTTAGAATCTCGCGAACCGAAGCTTTTCGCGCCCTCCCTGATTTTCAAGGCTTGCGGATAATTTGCGCGGATGGACGGACGGCGGATACTGATCGTTGAGGGGAACGCCGAGCTGCGCGCGGTGCTCGCGGACGCGCTCGGCGCGCTGGGCCACGACGTGGTCACGGCCGGCGACCGCGCCGAGGCCATCGCCCGCGAAGACCTCGAAGACTTCGACCTCATCATCTCCGACCTCGCCGAGTACGACGACTCCGGCATCCAGATCGTCTCCGAACTCAAGCGCAAGCGGCTCTTCGTCCCCGTCGTCGTCTCCTCCGAGGAGGCGCACCACACCGGCATCGTCAAGGCCTTCAAGCTCGGCGCGGCCAACTACCTGCGCAAGCCCTACGACGAGGAGGAGCTGCGCGGCATCGTCGAGAAGACGCTCGGCTACAAGCTCCGCTTCATCGAAGACCTCAAGGTGCTGCCCTACGTCCGCGAGCACATCGAGTTCGAGCTGCCGAGCGACCTCTCCCTGATGAACGGCGTGCTCCACTACCTCATCGAGCGCGTCGCCGCCCTCGGGGTGATTAAGCCCGACACCTCGAACCTCTTCATCGCGCTCGACGAGGCGTTCGTCAACGCCGTCAAGCACGGCAACCGCGGCGACCACCGCAAGCTCGTCCGCATCACGGCCGACCTCTCGCCCAAGGAGGCCCGCTTCAGCGTCGAGGACGAGGGCGAGGGCTTCGACCTCAACCAAATCCCCGACCCGCTCGACCCCGCCAACCTCTTCAAGACCTCGGGCCGCGGCGTCCTGCTCATCTACAACATCATGGACGAGGTCGAGTACAACGAGCGCGGCAACCGCCTGACGATGGTCAAGCGCCCGGAAAGCTCGCTCGACGCCGAACTCATTGATTCGCTGTCGCCCGACGAAGACCTCCCCGCCCAGAGCAACTGACGCGTGAGCCGCCCGCCCCGCCTGAACGAGCCGCCGCCGCGACCGCCTTCGCCCCGACGAGGGATATTTTATCCGCTGCTCTTCCTCGCCATCTTCGCCGGCGTCCTGCTGCTCCACCTGCCCGTCATCACCCTCCCCTACTACTGGGACGAGGCCGGTTACTTCATCCCGGCGGCGCGCGACATCTACGAGGGCGGGAGTTTCGTCGCGCGCTCGACGCTCTCGAACGCGCACCCGCCGCTCGTGATGGCGTACCTCGCGCTGGCTTGGAAGGCGCTCGGCTTCCACGTCTGGGCGGCGCGCGCGGCGATGCTCGCCGTCTCGGCCGCCGCGCTGCTCGGCCTTTTTTGCCTCGCCGAGCGCGTCTCGAACCGCCGGGTCGCCGCCGCCGCCGTCCTCTGCACAGCCCTCTACCCCGTCTTCTTCGCGCAGAGCGCGCTCGCGCACCTCGACATGGCCGTCGCCGCGCTGACGGCGTGGGCGCTCGTGCTCTACCTGCCCCGACGAGGGGAGGAGGCGGCAGAAGGAAGGCCCGGCGCGAAACCCCTCGGGAGGCCGGGCGCGCGGCGGGCGCTGTGCGTCGCGTTGCTGGCGCTCGCGTGCCTGGCGAAGGAGACGGCGATCCTCGTGCCGTTCGTGATGTGCGGCTGGGAGCTGCTGTGTCGCGCCGCGAGGGGGAGGGAGAAACTGTCGGCGGTCGTGTGTCTGGGGCCGCCGCGCGCGGTCGCGCAAACGCTCGCGCTGCTGCTGGCGCTCGCGCCGCTGGCCGCGTGGTTCGCCTACCACTACGCCGAGACCGGCTACGTCTTCGGCAACCCGGAGTACGTCCGCTACAACGTCGGGGCGACGGTGAACCCCGCCCGCATCCTCGAAGCCGGGTGGCGGCGGCTCGCGCACGTCACGGCGCACATGAACCTGTGGGCGCTGACCGCGGCGGCCGCGCTCGCCATGTTTTTAAAGCCGCGGCGCGACGGAGGCGTGGAGCGCCCGCGCATCGCCGTCAATGTGCAACTCCTCTTCGCCGCGCTCGTACTCGCGCACGTCGTCGCGCTCTCGGTCGTCGGCGGCGCGGTGCTCGCGCGCTACATGCTGCCCGTCCTGCCGCTCGTCGTCCTCGTCTCCGTCTCCACGGTCTGGAGGCGCGTGCGCCCGTGGCCGCTCGTCATCGCGCTCGTCTGCGGCGCGTTCGCCTACCGCACCGTCGTTAACCCCGCGCACAGTTTTCCCTGGGAAGAGAACCTCGCCTACCGCGACTTCGTCCTGCTCCACCGCGACGCCGCGCGCTTCCTCTCGGGACGCCGCCCGCCGCCGCGGGTGCTGACGACGTGGCCCGCGACCGACGAGTTGCGCAACCCTTACTTCGGCTACCTCGAACGCCCGCTCGAAGTCTTCCCGGTCGAAAACTTCAGGCGCGAAAATCTGGCGCGGGCCGCGCGCCGGCCCGCGGAGTACGACGCCGCGCTCCTCTTCTCGACGCACGGCGGCCCCGAACTCGAAGAGGCCGCACGCCTGCTCGGCGGCCGCGTCGTCTTCCACAAGGAGAGGAACGGGCAGTGGGTCGCCGTGGTGGAAAGGCAGTAGGCAGAAGGCAGAAAGCAGAAGGCAGTTGAGACGGACGGGGCGCTTGCCGCCGCCTCTTTGTTGCTTTTTATTTTCCGCCCTCGGCATACTCCCTTCTGTTTTCTTATGCCTTACGAACTCTTTCTCGCGCTGCGGTACTTGCGGATGCGGCGCGGGCGGCGCGTGGCGAGGTGGACGGCGCTGGCGGCCGTGGCCGGCATCGCGTGCGGGGTGGCGGCGCTGATCGTGGCGCTGGCGCTGGCGAACGGCTTCCGCGACGAGCTGCGCGATAAAATCCTCCGCGGCACGGCGCACGT
>JALZHT010000040.1 GCA_030860645.1 Acidobacteriota bacterium | reverse complement strand
GGCAGGGACAAGCCCTGCCCCTGCAATCTCGTCGGGCGCGTCGCGTTTCAGTCGCGCGCCCCTGTCAGTGAAGCCGCTCAACCCTTTCCCGCCTGTGCCTTAGAAGAGCAGCTTGGCCCCGAACTGGACGTGGCGCGGCTCGCGCGCCGACGTGACGCGCCCGAACGAGGGCGAGCCGAAGAAGTTGTCGGGCAGGTTGAAGTTCGGGTGGTTGAAGAGGTTGAAGAACTCGGCGCGCAGTTGCAGGTCGTAGCGCTCGCCGAAGCGCGCGTTCTTCACCAGCGAGGCGTTGAAGTTCTCGTAGCCCGGCCCCTCGACGATGTTGCGGCCCGCGTTGCCGAACGTCCCCGGCGCGGGCAGGGCGAAGGCCGCCACGTTGAACCACTGCTCGGGCGTGCGCGGCCCGGCGTTCGGGTCGCCGACCACGTTCGGGCGGTCGTTCGCGCCGAAGCCGAGCGCCGAGAGGCCCGTGCCGCTGTTGTCGAACTCGCGGAGCAGCGCGACCGTGAAGGGGCGGCCCGTCTGCAAGGTGACGATGCCGAACGTCTGCCAGCCCGAGAGCAGCGAGGTCAGCCAGCCGCCGTCGGCGAACAGCGCGCGGCCGCGGCCGAAGGGCAGGTCGTAGGAGTAGCTGAGCGTGAAGCGTTGGCGCACGTCGAAGTTCGAGCGGGCGCGCTCGGCCCGCAGGTCGTAGGAGTTCTGCGGGTAGTTCGGGTCGCCCGCGCTCGGGAAGAAGTTCGAGGCGTCGTCGAGCGACTTCGACCACGTGTAGGAGGCGAGCGCCGCCAGGCCCCGCGAGAGCCGCTGCTGGAAGCGCGCCTGGAGGGCGTGGTAGACGGAGGAGGCGCGCGACTCGATGGTGTTGATCTCGTCGAACTGCGGGACGGGGCGCGGGACGAACGGCACGCCCGGCGGCAAGACGGAGGGCTGCGGCTGGTTGAGGTCGCGCGCCGCCAAAAGCTTCGTCCCCTTCGCGCCGACGTAGGCCACTTCGAGGACGCCGCGGCGGCCCAGCTCGCGCTGCGCGTTCAGGTTCCAGTGCTGCGTGTAGGGCGTGCGGAGGTCGCGCTGGACGGCCTGCGCCGAGTCGGGCAGCGCGAAGGGGAAGGCCGCGGGGAACGGGTCGCTCAGCGTGAGCGGCAGGCCCTGGAGCGGGAAGAAGAAGTTGAAGTCGAAGAACGGCCGGTTGAAGTAGAGCGCCTCGCCGGGCGCGAGCGGCGAGGTGTCGTAGTAGACGCCGTAGCCGGCCCGCAGCACCGTCTCGCCCCGGTCGTCGAGCGTCCACGCGAGGCCGACGCGCGGCGCGAAGTTGTTCTTGTCCGCCTCGTAGCCGCCGCGCGGCACGCCCCCCGTCCCGACGCGGACGAGCGAGCGCGTCGGCGGGTCGTAGAGGTTGGCGCGGTCGAAGGCGTCGACGGCCGGCGAGTTGTACTCGTAGCGCAGGCCGGCCGTCAGCGTCAGGCGCGGGGAGACGCGGAAGCCGTCGTTGACGAAGAAGTGGTAGCTCTCGGCGCGCAGGTGCTGCGCGTTGTCGACGCGCGCGCCGCCCGTCACGGTGGGGAGGCCGAGCAGGAGGTCGGCCAGCGCGTTGCCGGTGAAGGCGAAGGGGGAGAACTGGAGGAAGCCGCGCGACTGCACGTCGCGGAAGCCGTTCTGCTGCGCGGCGCGGAGGTCGGCGCCGAACTTGACGAGGTGGCGGCCGCGCGCGTAAGTGGCGGTGTCGAGCACCTGGAAGGTGTTCGTGGCGCTCGACTGCGGGTTGTTGAACTCGTCGCCGAGCGGCGAGAAGCCGGTCACGGTGATGAAGCTCAGGCCGGCGTCGCGCGCGTTCGGGGAGAGGTCGGGCAGGCCGACCGCGCGGTTGAGGCTCGCGCCGCGGTTCTCTTGGAGGACGGCCGAGGCGACGCGGCTGAAGGCGAAGCGGGCCTCGTTGACGAGCGCGGGCGAGAAGACGTGCGTCTCGCCGAGCATGGCGTTCTGGCTGCGGCGCGGCACGTCGTTGCCGAAGCCGGGGACGGCCGCGAAGGTCGGGCCGGCGAACGGCTCGAAGAAGCGGCGGTCGCCGAAGCTGTAGCGGAAGACGAGCGTCGAGTTCCGGCTCAGGGAGTGGTCGAGCCGCACGTCGAAGTGGTCGTTGTCGTCCACCTGCGTGGGCGAGGAGACGAAGTTGGCGAAGGGGACGGCGCGGTTCGGCTGCGGGTAGAGCGCGGCGATGGCGCGGCCGACGGGGTGGATGAAGAACTCGGGGATGCGCCCGCCCTCGAAGGGCCGGCCCGTGAGCGGGTTGCGCGGCACGCCGAGGAGGCTCTGCGAGAAGTCGCCCGCGCGCTCGGCCGCCGTCGGCACGTTGGTGACGCGCGTGACGCCCTCGCGCGAGCGCGTGCCCTCGTAGTCGAAGAAGAAGAAGGTGCGGCGTTTGACGACGGGGCCGCCGAGGCTCCCGCCGAACTGGTTGCGGATGTACTTCGGCTTCGGCTCGTCGGCGGGCGCGAAGAAGTTGCGGGCGTCGAGGCGGGCGTTGCGGTGGAACTCGTAGAGCGAGCCGCGGAAGTCGTTGGTGCCGGACTTGGTGACGACGTTGACCTGCGCGCCGACGTTGCGGCCGAAGGCGGCGTCGTAGGTCGAGGTGGCCGTCTCGAACTCGCGGATGGCGTCAACGGGCGGGCGCACGGCGAAGGTGTTGAGTTTCGGGTCGACGTTGTAGACGCCGTCGAGCAGGAAGTTGTTCGAGTCCTCGCGCTGGCCGTTGACCGAGAAGGCGAAGTCGCCGCGCACCGACCCGGCCGAGCCGGGCGCGGGCGGCACGGAGCCGGGGACGAGCAGGTTCAACTCGTAGAAGTTGCGGCCGTCGAGCGGGAGCCCCTCGATCTGCCGGTTCTCGATGACCGCGCCGAGCGAGGCCGAGTCTCTCTTCAGCGACGCTTCCCTCGTCGCGTCGACCTCGACCATGTCCAGCTCGGTGCTGATCGCGAGGGCGACATCAACCCTCTGCTCCTGATTAACTAAGACCTCTATCCGCAGCCGGTACGCCTCGAAACCGCCGGACTCGACCACCATGTGGTAGACGCCGGGCGGGAGCGACGAGACGACGTACTCGCCCTCGCCGCCGCTCGTGACCGCCCGCGTCTCGCCCGTCTCGCTGTTGCGGAGCGTCACCGTCGCGCCGGGGACGACGGCTTCGTTTGGGTCGTAGACCGTGCCGCGCACCGAGGCGCGGTGCGTCTGCGCGCCGGCCGAGAGCGCCAGCAGAAGGGCGGACAAAATGGCGGACGAAAATACGAAGGCGGGGGATTTCCTCACGGCGAAAGTCTCCTTGATTGGCTCCCTGAAAGGCGCGGGCGTGCGTGCACACTGAGAAACGAAAGTGGCCCCGATTTGTTCGGCCATTATGACGGAAACGGCCGGGGGCGATGTAAATAAGGTGTAAAAGAATGGCGGAAACTGTCAATCTTGTAAAGCGCGACGGGCGGCGCGCTCGAAAAGGGTGAAACCGCCTGCTAGAATGCGCAGTATAAGTTACGACAGGCAAGCCTCTGGATTGGAGTAGACCGAAAGTTAAAATGCATCCACAAAGCTTTACCCCCACGACGCCGCTCCCCTTCCAACTCCTCCGCGTCGCCCTCGCCTTACTCTGCCTCGCCGCCACGGCCGCGGCCGCGCGCGCGCAGACGACGACGAGCACGCTGACGGGCGACATCACGGACACGGCCGGCGCGGTCATCCAGGGCGTCGAGGTCACGGCCCGCCACCTCGACACCGGGCTGTCGCGCACCACCGTGAGCGACGCCGAGGGCCGCTACGTCTTCCCGGGCCTGCCCCTCGGCCCCTTCGAGGTGCGGGCGACCAAGAGCGGCTTCAAGCAGTACGTCTACGAGCGGATCAACCTGACCGTGGGCGAGACGGCCGCGCTCGACATCGTGATGGAGGTGGCCGGGCTGGAGACACAGGTCACGGTCACGGACGACGCGGCGCTCGTCAACACGCAGACGCCCGAGCTGTCCTACCTCGTCGGCGAGCGCGCCATCGAACAACTCCCGCTCAACGGCCGCAACTACACCGACCTCGCGCTCCTCCAGCCCGGCGTCATCGCCTACCCGCACCGCGACGGCGGCTCGGTCGTGGCCCACGGCGTCGGCGCGAGCATCAACGGGCAGGACCCGCGCTCGAACGTCTACCTGATTGACGGCACGCCGCAGAACGACTTCACCAACGGCCCGGCCGGCAGCGCCGCCGGCACCGTCTTAGGCATCGAGACCATCCGCGAGTTCCGCGTCGAGACCAACGCCTACTCGGCCGAGTACGGGCGCAACTCCGGCGGCCAGATCAACGCCGTCTCGAAGTCCGGCACCAACGACTTCCACGGCTCGCTCTACGAGTTCCACCGCAACGACAACTTCGACGCCCGCAATTTCTTCGACGGGGCCGAGAAGCCGGAGTTCCGCCGCAACCAGTACGGCGGGAGCATCGGCGGCCCCATCCGGCAAGACCGCCTCTTCTTCTTCGCCGGCTACGAGGCCCTGCGCGAGAACCTCGGGCGCACGATCCAGACCGTGGTGCCCGACCTCGCCTCGCGCGCCGGGGCCGTGCACCCGGCCGTCCGCCCCTTCCTCGACGAGTTCCCGCTGCCCAACGGGCCGAACCTCGGCCAGGGGCTTGCCGCCTACAGCTTCGGCTTCGACCAGACCATTGACCAGAATTTCTTGCAGGGCCGCGTGGACTACAACCGCAGCGACCGCGACCAGTTCTTCGTGCGCTACACCTTCGACGACGCCGACCAGTTCCTGCCGACCGACTTCCCGCAGTTCCCGCGCACCTTCTTCTCGCGCAACCAGTTCCTGACGGCCGAGTACCGGCAGACGCTCTCGGCCGCGACGCTCAACACCTTCCGCTTCGGCTTCAGCCGCACGCGCGTCGGGCAGAACGTCGAGGCCAACACGACGCGGGAGTTGCCCGAGTTCGTGCCCGGCCGCGGCATCACGGGCGACATTGACATCGCCGGCATCCCGCGCTTCGGCCCGCAGTCTTCGGGCAACCTCCGCCTCGTGCAGAACGTCTTCGGCGGCGAGTACAACCTCGTCCACAGCCGCGGCCGGCATTTGATTAAGGCGGGCGCGCTCGTCGAGCGCTACCAGGACAACATGGTCAACCCGACCTTCAGCAACGGCATCTTCACCTTCGCCAGCCTGTCGGACTTCCTCGCCAACCGCGCGCAGCGCTTCGTCGGGCTGACGCCCGAGGCGGCCTTCGACCGCTACTGGCGCTTCACGCTCCTCGGCCTCTACGCGCAGGACACCTTCCGCGCGCACCCGCGCCTCTCGCTCAACCTCGGCCTCCGCTACGAGGCTTCGACGATGCCCGTCGACACGGGCGGGCGCGACTCGGCCCTGCCTTCCTTGAGCGACCGCGCGCCGACCATCGGCCCGCTCTACGAGAACCCGACGCTCCGGAACCTCAGCCCGCGCGTCGGCTTCGCGTGGGACGTGTTCGGCGACGGGAAGATGAGCGTGCGCGGCGGCTACGGCGTCTACTTCAACACGAACAACCAGCAGAACCTCATCGTCACGGTGACGAACCCGCCGGCCACGCCGCGCCCCGTCATCAACAACCCGGCCTTCCCCGTCCCCAACTTCCGCGGCTCGATCTCGATCCGCCCCGTGCAGTTCGACCTCGACAACCCCTACGTCCAGGTCTGGAATTTGAACCTCCAGCGCGAGCTGTGGTTCGACACCGTCGTGACCATCGGCTACGCCGGCTCGCGCGGCGTCCACCTCCTGCGGAGCAACGACGTGAACGTGCCCGAGCCGGTCGTGCGCCCCGACGGCACGCTCTTCTGGCCCGCCGGGCAGCCGCGGCCGAACACGGCCTTCACGACCATCGAGCTGAAGTCCTCGGACGGCAACTCGTGGTACAACGCGCTGGTGACGGAGCTGCGCAAGCGCTGGAGCCGCGGGTTCACGGCGCAGGCGTCCTACACCTTCTCGCGCAACATCGACACGACGCAGGCGTCCACCTTCTTCTCCGACGCGACGAACGGCACGACGACGGCCTTCCCCGAGTTCGGGGGCCTCGACTACAACAAGGGCCTCGCCGACTACCACGCCAAGCACAACCTCGTGGTCAACTTCACGTGGGAGCTCCCCTTCGCGCGCGGGATGGAGGGCGTGGCCGGGGCGCTCCTGGACGGCTGGCAGATCTCGGGCATCGGGCAGGCGCGCAGCGGGAACCCCTTGACGGTCTTCGTCGCGCGCAACCGCTCGCGCTCGCAGTGGTCGCCCTCGCTCGCGCCCGGCATCGGCTTCGACCGCGCCAGCATCGCCCCCGGCTTCGACGCCGACTCCGCCGTCCGGGGCGGCCCCGAGCAGTACTTCAACCCGGCGGCCTTCCGGCTGCAACCCGCCGGCACGCTCGGCAACCTCGGGCGCGGCGCGCTCATCGGCCCCAACCTCCGCGTCTTCGACCTCTCGGCCGTGAAGAACACGCGCTGGTCGGCGCTCGGCGACAACGCCGTCGTCCAGTTCCGCGTCGAGGCCTTCAACCTCTTCAACCGGGCGAACTTCGGCAACCCCAGCCTGATCGCCTTCACCGGCGCGGCCGACAACGAGCAGCCGCTCCCGACCTTCGGGCGCATCCGCTCGACCGTCACCTCCTCGCGGCAGATTCAACTGGGGCTCAGACTAACTTTCTAAAAGCCGTGAATCGCCAATCGTCAATCGTGAATCGAAGGGTTAACGCCCTCACACCTTGAAAGGCATCAACTCAAGTCGGCAGCCTCTCGATCACGATTGACGATTGACGATTGACGATTCACGAGGTCTTCTATGGTCTGGATTCTTTTCGCGCTGGGCGCGGCCGTGTCGTGGGGGCTGTACGGGCCGGTGCTGCACCAGGGGCAGGGCGTTTTGAAAAGCCCGATGCGGGCGCTGCTCTGCGTGGGCGTGGCCTACTTCCTCGTCGGCGTGCTCGTGCCGGTCGTGAGTTTGTGGTCGCAGGGGCAGCTCGGCGGGTTCACGACGAAGGGGTCGCTTTTGGCCGGGGCGGGCGGGGCACTCGGCGCGGTCGGCGCGGTCTGCATCATCTACGCCTTCCGCAGCGGCGGCGTCCCGACCTACGTCATGCCGCTCGTCTTCGCCGGCGCGCCCGTCGTCAACGCCCTCTTCTCGATGATCCTGCACCCGCCCAGGCAGGCCCCCAACCCGCTCGTCTACGTCGGCATGCTCCTCGCCGCCACCGGGGCCGGCATGGTGCTCTACTTCAAGCCGCAGTCATAAAAGTTCCGGCCCGTCACATGTTCGTCCCCTGAATTGATTGGTTCTTCGTCACCAGCCGGTTCAGCGTATCGGGCACCAGACGCTCGGCGAAACCCGCGATGAAAGACCAGATGACGAGCAGGGCGTAAGCCTTGCCGTCGACAGGGGCGGTGTCGGAAAAAGGCAGACTGCCGCGGGCCGTCGCGGGCGTCGGGGTCGGCGAAGGTGTCTGAACAGGCGGGGGATTGTCGGTCGCGGACGACTGCGCAGACGCCCCGGCGGCCGAAGATTCAGACGCGGGTGGCGGGCTGGGCTGGGCTGAAGCAGCGGGAGGGGCTGTCAGCGTCTCCACCTCGGGGAAAACCGCCCCCTTCAGGATGCCGGCGGTAAACAACACGTAGAGCAGCATCGCGAAGATTGCGCCGTAGAGGGGCGACAGGGAGATTCCCTTCCACCCGTGTGACAGCGCCGCGAGGTTGTAGAGCGCGTCGCCCTCATTCGGGGCGCTCTGGATACGCTGCAACATGCTGACACAGCCGCCCATGATGCCCGCGAAAATAACCACCCCGACCGTCGAGGTCACGATCGCGACCGTCGAGTTCACCAACCCGCGAAACTGCTCGAAGGATCGCCCGATTAATTGACTAGAGATGATGAGCAAACTGAAGACGCCCAGGAAGATGAGCGTCCACTTGCGCGCGCGGCGCGTCAGCTCGTCGCGCAACCCCTCGCGCAGAGGCATCAGCGAGTAGTGCAGGTAGAACTGGCCGAGCAGGTATCTGATGTCGGCGCGCAGCACGTCGGAGGCGACCGAGACCCTGTCTTCAGTCTTCTTGATTGTCTCGATTTGCAGTGTCGTCAGGTCGGGCGGTTTCGAGGCGATGTAAGCGTCGTAATCTCTCGCCCCGGCGATGCTGCGGTACTTGGAGCGCATGTCGTAAGCCTTACGCACCAAGTCTTCGTCGGATAGAAGCTCTAAAATCTCCAGGTCAAAAGTGTAAACGTCATCCCACGTCAACTCCTCTTTCTCCCGCCTCTCGAAAATCGGGCCGAGGCGCTCTTTCAACTCCCGGGTCTTTTCTGCGTCGGCGGCCGGGGCCACCCTGACGTACTCGCTGTGCAGGTGGTCGAAATAGGCGCACGTATACCGCGTCACGATCCTGTCTGAATAATTCCGCCTGGGGCGGGCGCCATTTTGTTTGTCCGCCATCAGCCCCCCCGGGGTGAAGTCTTCATGGAAGATAATGATTGGAGGCGTGAATTCATTTCGTGACGTGAGGCGGCAGCCTTTCGGTGGTTGCGGTCGCACTTTAAACTGAAGTGTGAGACTGTTCCCGGGCGACCGAACTATATGCTTGCCGGAGTTTCGAGTCAAAGGATTTTTGATTTGCATTTTTTGATTTTTGATCGGAGACGAGGGCCGCCGCCGTCTCTCAATCGCAAATCAAAATTCTAAAATCTAAAATCCTTTGGCTCGAAACTGCCGCCCGCGGGCGGCTACCGGCCGCGGCCGAGTTCGTTCTTGAAGACCCCGCCGCCCTTCATGACGAAGCCGACGCGCTCCAGCACGGTCACGTCGGCGAGCGGGTCGCCCGCGACGGCGACGAGGTCGGCGTAGCGGCCCGGCTCGACCGAGCCGACGCGGTCGCTCCAGCCGAGCAGGTCGGCGGCGTTCACGGTCGCCGCCTGGATGGCCTGCATCGGCGTCATCCCCCAGCGCACCATGTGCGCGAACTGCTTGGCGTTCCACCCGTGCGGGTAGACGCCCGCGTCCGTCCCGTAGGCCACCTTCACGCCGGCCCGCACCGCCTTCTGGAAGTTCTCGCGCTGCGTGCGCCCGACCAGCTTCTCCTTCTCGATGATCTTCTGCGGGTAGCCGAGCCGCGCGAACTCCGCGAGGATGTAGTCGTCGTTGTAAACGTCGGCGACGAGATACGTGCCGCGCTCCTTCATCAGACGGATGCCCTCTTCGTCGAGGAACGAGCCGTGCTCGACCGAGGCGACGCCCGCGCGCACGGCCCGCTTGATGCCCTCGGCCCCGTGCGCGTGCGCCGCCACCTTGCGGCCCCACATCGCCGCCTCCTCGACCGCCGCCGTCATCTCCTCCAGCGTGTACTGCGGCGCGCCGACCGACTCCTCCTCGGAGAGCACGCCGGCCGTCGCCACCAGCTTGATCACGTCGGCCCCGTTCTTGACCTGGAAGCGGACGGCCTTGCGGATCTCGTCCGCGCCGTCGGCGATGCCGGAGAAGCCGCCGAACTTGAGGTAGGGCGAGAAGCCGGAGAGGTCGGCGTGCCCGCCCGTCGCGCCGATGGCGAGCGTGGCCGCCTGGATGCGCGGCCCCGGCACCGTCCCGGCGTTGATGGCGTTCCGGAGCGCCACGTCTATGAACTCGCCCGAGCCGAGGTCGCGGACGGTGGTGAAGCCGGCTTCGAGCGTGCGGCGCGCGTAGACGTGGGCGACGACGGCGTAATCTATCGGGCTGCGGCGGAAGATGTCTTCGTAGTAGTTGGCGGGCTGACCCGTGATGTGCGTGTGGCAGTCAATGAGGCCGGGCAGGAGCGTGGCCCCGCCGAGGTCTAAGACCTGCACGCCCGCCGGCACCGTCAGGTTCGGCCCGACCGCCGTGACCCGGTCGCCCTCGACGAGCACGACCGGGTTCTGCATGACCCTCCCCTGTCTCACGTCAATCAGGCGCGCGGCGCGGACGGCCACGCGCTTGGGCGGCTCCTTCGCGGCCCCTCCCTCCTGCGCGGACGGGGCGGGGGGCGGCGCGAGGGCGATTGCGAGTGCGATGAGTAGGCGTGTCTTCTTCATCAGTCCTCCGTGAGCGGCTGTCAAGCGAGGTTTAGAGCACTCGGAGGTTGAGTTTACCGGGAGGCCGTTTCAACGCGGAGGGCACGGAGGCTCCACAGAGTCCACAGAGAAAACAACTTCTTCTCCGTGAACTCTGTGTGCCCTCCGTGTCCTCTGTGTTAAGCCCGCCTCCCGGCACACTCGACCGCAGAGCGCGCAAGCTGTCTGTAAAGCGGACTGGATTCACCGGCGCTTGCCGATGCAGTAGAGGTGGTTCGAGGTGCGGATGAAGATTTGGCCGTCGGAGAGGGCGGGCGAGCTGAGGCAGTATTCGCCCAGCTCGTTCTCGGCCAGCAGCTCGAACTTCGGCCCGGCCCGGAAGACGGACGTGACGCCGTCCTCGCTCGTGGCGTAGACGCGGCCGTCGGCGAGCACCGGCGAGGCGCTGTAAGTTCCGGGCCGCAAACGCTGCTGGCCGTAGACCTCCCGCCCCGTCTTCGCGTCGAGGCAGTAGACGACGCCGCGGTCGTTGACGACGTAGAAGTATTTGCCGTCGGTCACCGGGCTGGGCACGTCCGGCCCGTTCTGGTAAGACCACGCGAGGTGCGTCTTGGTCACGTCGCCGCGGCCGCCCGCGCGCAGGGCGAGGAGCGGCTTGACGCGCGTCGGCGCGTAGACCAGCCCGTCGGCCGCGACCGGCGACGCGACGACGCGGTAGAAGGGGTTCCGGTCGGGGTTGAGGCCGCCGGCGCGCCAGAGTTCCTTGCCCGTCGCCGGGTCGTGGCCCGTCACGTAGTCGCCGCCCGTGACGACGATCTCGACCGCGCGGCCGTGGCGCAGGAGCGCGGGCGTCGTGTAGGCGTCGGGCGATTCGCTGACGGCGTCGGTCGGCCGCTCCACCTTCCACACGGTCTTGCCCGTCCCCTTGTCAACGCGCAGCACGTATGACGGGTCGTCCGTGTTCATCCCGTGGAGCACCTGGATGAACAGCGCGTCCTCGTGCAGCAGCGGCGAGGAGGCGTAGCCCCAGTTGAGGCCGAACGCGCCGTAGTCCTTCTGGAGGTCGCGCGCCCACAGCTCGCGCCCCGCGAAGTCGAACGCCTTGAGCACGCCCGTCCCCGTCATCACCCAGACGCCGCGGCCGTCCGTCACCGGCGACGGCGAGGACATGTTGTGCTTGCGCATCTTCACGTTCCCGCCGCCCAGCCTCTTCTTCCACGCGGGCGCGCCCTTCGCCCTGTCCACGCACCAGAGGTAGAGGTCGTCGCCCTCGGCGACGCTAAGGAAGACGCGGTCGCCCCACACGATGGGCGTCGAGCCGCTGAGGCCCGGAAGCGGGAGCTTCCACGCGACGTTCTCCGTGGCCGTCCACTTGACGGGCAGGTCGCGCTCGTCGCTCACGCCGTTCATGGCGGGGCCGCGCCACTGCGGCCAGTTGCCGGCGAGCGCCGCGCCGGGCGCCAGCAGCGCCGCGCAGCAAAACACGAGGAACCGTCGTCTCATCCGCCCCCTCCCGCTGTCGTTGTGCGCGGCACATCTTAGCCCAACTCCACGGGCGGGCGCAGAAAAAGTTTCGGGTCAAGGGATTTTCGATTTTTGATTTTTGATTGGGAGGCTGAGGCGTGCGCCGCTTCTTCCAATCGCAAATCTAAAATTCTCCCTGCGTCTCCGCGGTGAACCGTCTCATGCCAGGTCGACGGCCATGATCGAGCGGCGGTCGCGGATGTACAACTTCGTGCCGACGAGGGTCGGAACCGTCCAGGCGGTCTTCTCCAGCAGCGCGACCTTCGAGTGGACTTTCAGCCCGGCGGGGCCGGCCGTCGCCAGGGCTAAATTGCCGTCCTCGTCGAGGATGATGAGCTTGCCGTCGGCGAGGACGAAGTTGGCCTTCGAGAAGCTGCGATCCTGCCAGAGGATTTGGCCGGTCTTCACGTCCACGGCGGCGACGAACGCGGGGCCGAAGTCGCCGCTGGAGCCGTAGACGTGGTCGCCGAGGCGGACGGCGTTGCCGTGGTGGACGCGGAGCCGCCGGTGGAACCAAAGCTCGGTGGGCGTCGTCTTGCCGTCCTTGCCGCGCGTGAGCTTCAAGACGCGGCTGCCGCCGCCGTAGGCCGAGGAGATGAAGAGCAGGCCGTCCTCGCCCCAGACCGGCGTGCTGATGTTGAGGCCGAAGTCGGTCGGGTGCGGGTAGGACCAGAGGAGGTCGCCGTTCGCGGGGTCGAGGCCCGCGACCTGCGCGCCCATGAAGGCGACGAGCTGATCCTGACCGCCCACGTTGATGATGATCGGCGAGTTGGGCGACATCTCAAGGTCTTGCCGCCTCCACACCGCGCGGCCGTCCCGCTGGTCGAAGGCCATCACGGACTGGCCGCGCCCGCCGACGAAGACGATGACGGTGCCCTTGTAGGCGACGGGGCTGCACGAGTAGCCGCGATCCAGCTTCGTCCCGTTGTACTCCTTCCAGAGGTCGTGCGCCCACGCGACCTTGCCGGTCTTGGGGTCGAGCGCGTGCATCCTCCCCGTCGAGCCGACGGCGAAGAGGCGGCCGCCCGCCAGAAGCGGCGTCGAGTGCGGCCCGCGCCCGAACTCGAAATTCATCCCCGCGGTGTCCGCCTCGTAGGCGTGCTCCCAGAGGGTCTTGCCGGTGTCGGCCGCGAGCGCGACGACGACCTCCTGCGTGCCGCGGCTGTACATCGTGTAGAGGGTCGCGCCGTCGGAGACGATGGCCGAGTAGCCCTCGCCCAGCTCGCGCTTCCACAACTGCCGCGGCCCCTTCTCGGGCCACGAAGCGGCCAGCCCCTTCGTCTTCACCGCGAAGTCCCGCGTCGGCCCGCCCCACTGCTCCCACACGCCCTGCGCCCGCGCCGCCGCGCAGGTTAAGAGAGATAAAAGCACCAACAGGACAGCGTGAGCGGACAGCCTCACGGACGTTTCACGCGCCTCGCTTTTCATCGGTAGGACTCCTTCGCCGCTTCAAAAGTCAACGCTTCCTGAGTGGGCGGTATTATGACTCAGACCGGCGAGGGCGTTGTAAAAAGGCTGTAAAAGTTCACCACAGAGACACGGGTAGAGAT
>JALZHT010000522.1 GCA_030860645.1 Acidobacteriota bacterium | reverse complement strand
GCCGCGCGGTCATCACCGCGGGCTGCGGGGTCGGGGCCCCGGCCGGGGCGACCTCGTTGGCGGCCACGTAGGCGGCGAGCCCGGCGAGCTGGAGCCCGCACCTCGGGCAGAAGCGAACTTCGTCTGAAGACTGCTGACCGCACTTGGGACAAAACATCTGGCTCACCTGTGGCTCGGGCGGCGCGTCGGATTACTGCCGGCATACGCAGCCGCGCGCCGGTATGTTCGTCACAGATTCTAGCTGAACTCGCTACGGTCGATAACACTCATTACGTAGGAATGCATCACTGGATTGGACACCATAACGATCTCAACCCGTCCGCTCAATTCCACCTTACAGTAAAATACCGGTACGGCAGCGGCGGGTTATACCGCGCCCCGTTCGGGTCGCCCATGCGCAGCACGCCGAAACAGTCACGCCGACCCGACGAACAGCGCGACGAAGAACCCGTTCAGCAGCGAAAGCTCCAGCCGCCCGCTCCACGGGTAGCCCAACCCGGCGACCAGCGCGACCACGGCGACCGACGCCTGGGCGAGCGCCGTGGTGAACAGCGCGCGGGCCATCCCGCGGGGTCGGAGGCGCGCGACGAGGGCGCCGATGACCCCGACGGCGAGCACCCCGAAGTACATCAGGTTGGCGGGGTCGCCATCCCTCCCGATGATGCCGACGCCGAGGCCCAGCCAGACGAGGATGAGTGCTGCGGCGAGCGCGACGCTGGCGGCGCATCTGTACGCGGTGTTGTCCGTGTTCGTCGTTCCCCCCGGGGCGACGGGAGCGTGGCGCTGCAATGTACTTTATTCCGCAAAGGTATGCAAGCGCAGGAGTAGCACACCGGGCGGCCGGAGGAGCCGAAGCGGTTGGGCGCGGCTCCTGGCGCACCGGACACCACCCCTGTTCCCTCGCGCTCGCCCACCGCCCCATCCGGGCAGCAGCATAACTATGTGATTAGACCTAAAGATCGTCCGTCTAATCCGGATTAGACTCAAAGATCATCCGTCAAATCCGGTTATATCTGCACGGCGCGCGCCCCGGGCCGTCCACATTCTACGCCCCACGGCGAGCGCGCCCGACGCTCCGGCTCTGACTTCGCCGTCCTGCGACCAGCGACGTTGACGTCGAAGTCAGTCAGCGCGAGATTCGGTCGGGTCGGCGCGAGCGAATGGCGGAGAGGGGTACGGGTGGCTCCGCCCGCTCGACGGGCAGGTCGCGGAACTCTTCGTACCGTCGTAGCCCGTCGAAACAGGCGGGACCGTTCCCGCGAAGCGCCTTCAGACAGTAGAACAGGTTCATCATCGCGCACATGAGGAAGGCCCCAAAGCGCAGCCGAAACATCGCGCGGAAAACTCGCTTGAGCGAGTACTTCACCGAAAAGGCTTCCAGCCACAAGGCTCTGTGCGCGGCGAGCAGTGCGTCGGGACTCATCCTCGCCGGCGCGAAGGCGACGTTGTAGCCGTTGTAGAACTCCCAGCCGCGGCCGGCGAGGATCCTGCCCTCAACCTCGAGCTTCCGGTGAAGTGCGGTACCGCGGTAGGGCGTCAGAATGCTCAGAAACGGGACGTCGACGCCGATTTCGTAAAGCTGTCGGGCCATGGCCCGTATGGCTTCCGGCGTGTCGCCGTCGAAGCCGGCGATAAAGCCCGACATGACGCAGATGCCGCGTCTGTGCAGCGCCTCGACGCGCTCGCTGTACTCGGCGACCCGGTTCTGCCGCTTGCGCGCGTCTGCGAGAGAGTCCTCTCCGAACGACTCGATCCCGAAGAAGATCCCGATGCAGCCGGACTCACGCATGAGGTCGAGCAGCGGGGCGTCCTTCGCGATGTCCATGCTCGCCTGAGTCAGCCACCAACGCTTGAGCGGCGCCATTCGCGCGAGCAGCTCTCGCACGTACTCACGCCGTATGGTGAGGTTGTCGTCCCAAAACCAGACCACCTTGCGCTGCCACCAGAAGGCGAAGTCGTCGTAGCGGACGTCGCGCAGAACGTCCTCGACCGGCCGCATGCGAAAGCCCGGGTTGAGGGTCGGCACCGTACAGAACGAGCAGGTGAAGGGACACCCACGCGTCGCCTGCACGACGCGCTTCACGAAGAAGCGCTTCGGCAGAAGGTCGTAGCGCGGCGTGGGAAGGCCGCACATCGGCGACGGCTCGCCCTCGTAGCGGGGGCGCAGCGTGCCCGCCTCGGCGTCGTCGATCAGCCGCGGCCAGGCCGACTCGGCCTCGCCCACAACGACGCTGTCGCAGTGGCGCAGCACCTCGTCGGGCGAAAAGGTCGCATGGGGGCCGCCCGCGACGACGATCTTTCCGCGGCGCCGGAACTCGGCCGCGAGGCGGTAGGCTTCGGGCGCAAAGCCGCTGAAGAACGAGAGCGCGATCAAATCGGCGTCCGTGTCGAATCGGACGGGCTCGACCTGCTGGTGGATCACGCGCACGCTGTGCCCCGGCGGGGTGATCGCCGCAAGGTGAATGCCCGTGATCGGCGGCACGAAGTCCACCTCATGCCCCCGCTCGTAACGCTGGATGTAGACGACGATGATGTCGATCTTCACTCGAATCGCTCCCCACACGATCCTCCGCGAACGGGTCAGATGTCCGCCGTGGTGCTTTATACTGCAAAGTACTCGGCAAAGCAACTGACTTCTTCGACGCTGCCGTCGCCTCCCCGGCATGTGCCAGACGCCGCGCCCCCTGCCGGGCGACCGCCTCCTCCCGCAGAAACGCGGAACAGGTGGAGAATCCTCGCTCCCGTGGCGCCTTCCGGAAGACGGGTTACCCAAACGTTTTACCTGCTACTTTCCAGACCTCGAAGGCGCAGGGCAGCGGGTATCAAGAAACATGGGGGCTGCCACACGCTGCGGCACAGCTTCGCCACTCACCTCCTGGAGGACGGCTACGACCTGCGGACGATACAGGATCTGCTCGGCCACTCGGACGTGCGGACGACGCAGATTTATACGCACGTGCTCAACAAAGGCGGACGAGGGGTAAGGAGTCCGCTGGAGTCGTAGCGGCAAAGGAGGCCGCTACCGGCAGTCCAGAGATGGGTCCGCAAAGGAGACGGAAGTGAGCCCTCGCCGTAAGAGCCTGCGGATGGCGGGCCGGGTGCATGCCGTTGTTAGATGTCGTAATCATTTCTAACCGCTCGACTGACCGACCAAATGTTTGCGTGAAACTGATTTGATCTATTCCACCGCCGCGCCACACCTTCCTGCCTCTCTCTGATAAACAGCTTTCCTCTAAATAAGTTGTCTAATGTGGCTCTACCAGATACAGATCACGGCCGGCGTGCTCGACGACCAGGGTGTCCAGGTCGACCTCATAGTCTTCACGGCAGAATCGCCTGTAGTCTAGGAACCCCAGGTTAATGCGGCTGCAGGTGCCTTCGTCGAGCCTCGACGCAAGCGTGATTTGATAACGCGGGGCGACGCGACCTTCTTC
>JALZHT010000521.1 GCA_030860645.1 Acidobacteriota bacterium | reverse complement strand
CCCCCCGCGGCTGGGGGGAGGGAGTTTTCTCCCGGCTCCGGTATACTGGCGACCGACTACGGGTTCTCTTCAAGGTGAGGCGACATGGCTTTTCTCTTAGTCCCGAACGAGGTGAGGGCCGACGCGGCGCAGGTGTGGGTCGCGGCGATTAACGAGACCTTCGACCCCAACAGCGCGCGGATCGAATACGGCGGCGGCTCGGTGCAGGTCCCGGGCTGGATCAACTGGGCGACCGAGAGCGGCAAGTTCCGCATCGCGTACCAGCGCGTGCTGCTCACGGGCCTCGCGCCGCGCCGCACCTACCAACTGCGCCTGCACGTCGGCAACAACGTCGTGTCCGACGGCTCGGTGACGACGCTGCCCGACCGCCTGCCCAGCCTCGGCGAGAGGCCCTTCACGGTGCTGCTCGGCTCCTGCTTCTACCGGGCCGAGGACAAGGAGGGGGCCGTCGGCCGCCAGTACGCGCTGCTCCCCGAGCAGCCCGACATCAAACTCCTGTGCGGCGACCAGGTCTACCTCGACAACCCGCCCACGGACTTCATCAACCCCCTGCGCAGTTGGAGCTGGCTCGAAGACCGCTCCTTCAAGGCTTACTTCGACACGTGGGCGCAGTCCTTCACGGCGGGCGGGTTCCGCGAGCTGCTCAAGCACGGCGGGAACTTCTTCACCTCCGACGACCACGAGTTCTGGAACAACGCGCCCGACATCGGGCTCAACGTGCCGGTCTTCACCGCGAGGAAGAGCTGGCGCGACCGCTGGCTCAAGATCGCGCGCGACCTCTACCGCATCTTCCAGACCGAGAACTCGTTCACCGGCTTCCGCGTCGGGCCGCTCTCCTTCTGCGTCCTCGACACGCGCATCAACCGCCAGCCCGACCGCGCCGCCCTCATCACGTCGGCCGACCTCGCGGGCGTGCGCGACTGGGTCGCGGGGCTTACGGGGCCGGGCGTCATCGTCCTCGGCCAACCGCTCCTGGCCGAGGAGGGGGACAAGAAGGACTGGGGCCTGCGCGCCTACCCGGAGTACCGGCAGATCGTCGACCTCCTGAAGAACTCGGAGCACTGGATCGTGGTGCTCACCGGCGACGTGCACTTCGGGCGCATGGCGAGCTGCCCGCTGCGCCTCGACCGCGGCACGCGCCTCATCGAGATCATCTCCTCGCCGATGCAGCTCGTGCCGCTCGCCAAGGGCACCTTCGCGCCCGCGACCGAGGTCTTCAGCCCCGTCACGACCGAGGACAACTACTGGACGGACGAGAAGAACCACTTCCTGACGCTGGAGTTCTGGGCCGCCAGCGCCCACCGCGTCCAGCTCAACGTCAAGTACTGGCCGATAGATAAGGCCGGCACGCTGCCCCGCGCCGTGCCGGTGCACAAGCACCCCATCGAGTTGTCATAGGAGGTAGCCCGTGATCGCCATCCGACAATCAGCCGCCGCGCAGCCGAACGAACAGCTCAACGAGACCGCACACAAGGAGCGCCAGTCTAACGCCGAATGGCTGAAGGCCGTCGGCATCAGCGAGGGCATCATCCTGCTCGGCGGCAGCTCCGTCGCCCACTTCCGCCTGCGCGTCGCGCAGTCGCACCTGCGCCGCGACCTGACGCCGAGCTGCTGGTCGTTCGCCGGCCTCCTCGACCGCGACACCATCGTCTCCGTCCCCTTCGACCTCGCCGCCGACGCCTCCGAGATCGTCGTCATGAACGGCGTCCAGAACTGCCGCGTCGCCGACTACGACGACCCCGAGCGCTTCCCCAACATCGCCGTCCTCAGCTTCGCCTCCGACTTCGGGGAGGTCATCCGGAGCGCGGAGCTGCTGTCGAAGCAGCGCAGCATCATAGACCTGCCGGCCCTCGTCCTCCACTGGCTCGGCTACCTCTGGAGCACGGGGCAGGTCGGCAACCCGCTCCTCGCCGGCTACGGCGTCCCGAGCGCCGTCTTCGTCGAGACCGTCTACGGCATGACGGGCGTCGAGCTGACGCCGGGCCTCTCCTCGTCGGCCAGTTGCCCCGAGGCCATCTGGCAGTCGGCCAAGTGGTGGCACAACTTCTACGAGGGCGACAGCGGGGCCGCGGGCGAGGTCTCGGACGTGGCCGACCCCTCCGTCCCCAAAGGCTTCTTCCTGCTGCGCCAGCCCGCCGCCACGGCCGTCGGGCCGAAAGACCACGTCGTCGGCAGCCAGGTCGTCAGGCGCGACGGCGACGAGTCGCAGAAGGGCGGGAGCGCGAAGGCGAGTAAGCAGAGCCGGAAGACGAAGCGCGGCGGCGGCAAGAAGACCCGCTGAACAGAAAAAGGTTTCGGGTTCCGAGTTAAAACAACTTCTTGTCTAACTCGAAACCCGAAACTCGGAACCCGAAACCTTTTTTCTTTACCGCTTCGGGAGGGCGAGCAGGTCTTGGGCGGCCTTGCGCCGCGCCACCTCGCGCACGAGGTTGACGATGCGGTCGATGCTGAAGGGCTTGGGGACGACCCAGTCGGCCTGCGAGGCCGACTGCTCCTCGTGGCTCACCGTGTCGCCCCAGCCCGTGATGACGGCCAGCGCCACGCCCTCGTTCTTCTCGCGCACGTAACGCGCCAGCTCCCACCCGCTCATGCCCGGCAGCCCGACGTCGGTGAAGACAGCGTCGAACTCGCACGCCTCGAAGAGCGAGATCGCCTCGTGCCCGTCGGCCGCCAGCATCACCTCACACCCCTCGCCTTCGAGGATGTCGCGCAGCAGCTCGCGCACGTAGTCCTCGTCGTCCACGACGAGGATGCGGAGGCTCCCGTCGGCGCGCGCCTCCAGCAGCGGCCCCGTGTCGTTGAGGCGCTGCGTGTCCGACTCGCCGACGACGGGGAAGGTCATGCGGAAGGTCGTCCCCTTCCCCACCTCCGACTCGACCTCGACGCGCCCCTCGTGGCGGCGGATGATGCCGTAGGAGACCGAGAGCCCGAGCCCCATCCCGGCCTTCCCCTTCGTCGTGAAGAACGGGTCGAAGATGCGCGAGCGCACCTCCTCCGTCATCCCCGTCCCCGTGTCGGCGACCGTCATCACGACCTCCTCGCCGCCGTCCTGCGTCGAGAGCGTGAGCGTCCCGCCCTCGGGCATCGCGTCCACGGCGTTGAAGACCATGTTGACCAGCACCTCGCGCAGCTCGCCGGCGTCGCCCATGATGACCGAGTTCGAGCCGATCTGGCGGACGAGCCTGATGTGCACGTTGGCCGCCTCGGCGTAGTCCTTCCAGCGGGGCCGCGTGATCTCGGCGACTTCGAGCATCAACTGGTCAACGTCGATGCGGACGAAGTCCTGGTCGCGCCGCTGGCGCGCGAAGTCCTGGATGCGCTTGACGGTCTTCGCGCCGTCCTCGGCCGTCTGGATGATGATGCGCAGGCCGCGCCGCACGTCCTTCATGTCCTTGGCGTCGAGCATGAGCTGCGCGCGCGCCAGTATCCCCGTCAGCGTGTTGTTG
>JALZHT010000520.1 GCA_030860645.1 Acidobacteriota bacterium | reverse complement strand
GGCAGGGACAAGCCCTGCCCCTACAGTCATCACTACGTACTCCGTTAATTCTCAACTCGCTCCCGTTAGCTCGACCCGTCACCGCGTGGCGGCGTCGGTCGGGATTACAGAGCCGGCGCGCGGTGTGCTAAGCTTGCCGGCCATCACGGTTCGGCCGCCCGGCGGGGCAAACGCAAGCCCGCGCGGCCGCCGAACCAATCACGCGGCGTTTAAATCTGGTCATGGAAAACAGACTCGTCGGGCGGCCCGTGCCGCGCAAGGAGGGGCGCGCGAAGGTCACGGGCGCGGCCCTCTACGTCGACGACCTCGCGCCCGCCGGCATGCTCCACGGCGTGACCGTGCGCAGCCGCGTGCCCCGCGGCCGGGTTAAAGAAATCCACTTCGACCCGTCGCTCCCCTGGGACGAGTTCACCGTCGTCACCGCGCGCGACATCCCCGGCACGAACGCCGTCGCCCTCATCCTCCTCGACCAGCCCTACCTCGCCGACGGGGTCGTCAACCACCCCGAAGAGCCGATCCTCCTGCTCGCGCACGAGGACAAGCACCTGCTCGAAGAGGCGCGCCGCGCCGTCCGCGTCGAGGTCGAGCCGCTGCCCGCCGTCTTCACCATCGAAGAATCTTTAGCGAAGAAGGAGATCATCTGGGGCGAGGACAACGTCTTCAAGTCCTTCCTCGTCGAGAAGGGCGACGTGGACGGTGTGGGAGAAGGCGAAGACGTGATCGTCGTCGAGGGCGAGTACCGCACGGGCGCGCAGGAGCAGCTCTACATCGAGCCGAACGGCTGCCTCGCCACGGCCGACCCCGCCGGGGGCGTCGTCGTGCAAGGCTCGATGCAGTGCCCCTACTACGTGCACAAGGCGCTGGTGAAGCTCTTCAACCTGCCGCCCGAGAAGGTGCGCGTCATCCAGACGGAGACGGGCGGCGGCTTCGGCGGCAAGGAGGAGTACCCCTCGATGATCGCGGGCCACGCCGCCCTGCTCGCGTGGAAGTCGGGCCGCCCCGTCCGTGTGGTCTACGACCGCGCCGAGGACATGGCCGCGACGACGAAGCGCCACCCCTCGCGCACGCGCCACCGCACGAAGGTCACGCGCGGCGGCAAGCTCGTCGCGATGGAGATTGACTTCGACATTGACGGCGGGGCCTACGCCACGCTCTCCTCGGTCGTCCTCTCGCGCGGCACGATCCACGCCGCCGGCCCCTACCACTGCCCGAACGTCCGCGTCCGCTCGCGCGCCGTGGCGACGAACGTGCCGCCGCACGGGGCCTTCCGCGGCTTCGGCGCGCCGCAGAGCATCTTCGCCCTCGAACGCCACCTCGACAAAGTCGCGCGCGCCGTCGGCCTCGCGCCCGAAGAGCTGCGCCGCCGCAACTTCATCCGGCAGAACGACACGACCGCCACCGGGCAGGTCATCCGCGAGACGGTGGACATGGGCGGGCTGTTGGAAAGGGCCTTCGAGCTTTCCGACTACCACGCCAAGCGCGAGCGGTTCGCGCGCGAGAACCGGTCGAGCGTCGTCAAGCGCGGCGTCGGCTTCGCCACCTTCATGCACGGCGCGGGGTTCACCGGCTCGGGCGAGAAGTTCTTGCAGTCGGTGGTCGGCTGCGAGGCGACGGCCGAAGGGCAGGTGCGCGTGCTCGCGGCGAGCACCGAGATCGGGCAGGGGACGAACACCATCTTCGCGCAGATCGTGGCCGAGGCGCTCGGCCTCGAATACGAGCAGGTCGAGGTCGTGCGGCCCGACACGGGCGGCGTCCCCGACAGCGGCCCGACCGTCGCCTCGCGCACCTGCATGATCGTCGGCAAGCTGGTCGAGACTTCGGCGCTCGGAATTAAGGCGACCTTGAAGGACGGCGGCCTGCTCGGCGACACCTACCGGCCCGAGGAGTTCCGCCGCGCCTGCCGCGAGTACGCCGAGCGCCACGGCCCGCTGCGGGTCTTCAGCCGCTACGAGCAGCCGGCCGACGTTAACTGGGACGACCAGCTCTACCGCGGCGACGCCTACAGCGCCTTCGCGTGGGCCGCCTACGTGGCGGAGGTGAGCGTGGACACGGTGACGTACGAGGCGCGCGTCGAGGACTTCGTGGCGGTGCAGGAGGTGGGCCGCGTCATCCACCCCGTGCTGGCCGCCGGGCAGATCGAGGGCGGCGTGGCGCAGGGCATCGGGTGGGCGCTCTACGAGCGCGTCGCGTGGCGCGAGGGGCGCATGGCGAACGGGCAGATGACCAACTACATCATCCCGACCTCGGCCGACATGTCGCCCGTCCGCGTCCACTTCGTCGAGAACCCTTTCCCCGGCGGCCCCGCCGGCGCGAAGGGCATCGGCGAGCTGCCGATGGACGGCCCGGCCCCCGCCATCATCAGCGCCGTCGAACACGCCACCGGCGTCGCCTTCGACCACGTCCCGCTCATGCCGGAAGAGATTATGGAAGCGATGGAAGCCGCGGCGGCCGAGACTCGGCGAGAAACATCGTGACTGAACCTCCGGATAAAGTTTCGATCAACTGCACGGTCAACGGCCGCGCCGTCACGCTCGACGCCTACCCGATGGCGCGGCTGCTCGACGTGCTGCGCGAGGGGCTGCGGCTGACGGGCACGAAGGAGGGCTGCGGCGAGGGCGAGTGCGGCGCGTGCTCCGTCCTTTTGGACGGCGAGCTGGTCAACAGTTGCCTCGTCCCGGCCGCGCAGGTTCAGGGCGCGGAGATTAAAACCATCGAGGGCGTCGCGTCGGGCGAGCGGCTTCATGCCGTGCAGGCGGCCTTCATCGAGTGCGGCGGCGCGCAGTGCGGCATCTGCACGCCGGGCATGGTGCTCGCCGCCGTCAAGCTGCTCGAAGAGAACCCGCGGCCGACCGAGGCCGACATCCGCGAGGCCCTCGCCGGCAACCTCTGCCGCTGCACCGGGTACACGAAAATCTTCGAGGCGGTTCTCAAAGCAGTAGACGGGAGCCAGTAGTCACCACGTTGAGAACGCTGACGCTGACACCCGGGCGGTTCATTAACGACAGTCTTTCTACTGTCCACTCCTTCTTATGCGAGCTTACGTCCCGGCGTACGAGTTGGTCGTGCCGCGCGATCTCGGCGAGGCGCTGGCGCTTCTGGCCGAGGGGCCGGGCGCGTGGCGTCCGTTCGCGGGCGGGACGGATTTGATGGTGCTGCTGGAGGCGGGGAATTTGGCGCACCGGAAGTTTTTCAGCGTGTGGGGGCTGGCGGAGCTGCGGGGCGTCGAGGTGGGCGAGGATGCGTTGACGCTGGGTGCGCTGACGACTTACACCGAAATCAGGCGGAGCGAAATCCTGCGGCGCGAGTTCCCGATGCTCGTCAGCGCGGCGCGCGAGACGGGCGGCGTCGCCGTCCAGAACCGCGGCACGCTCGGCGGCAACGTCTGTAACGCCAGCCCGGCGGCCGACTCGCCGCCCGCGCTCCTCGCCTACGGCGCGCAGGTCGAGCT
>JALZHT010000519.1 GCA_030860645.1 Acidobacteriota bacterium | reverse complement strand
AGCTCATTGAGCTTCGCGCACGCTCCTCATAGAGTCCGATTTTCGGCAAATATGTGAAAGTAGTGTGACCTAACCCTCGTCATCACCCGCCCACACGCGCTTGAACAGCCCCGGGTAGTCTTCCACCAGCCCGTCGCCGTCAACCTGTAAGACGGCTGTGAACCCGCTGCCCACTTGCTCGAACCTGTACCTGCCGCCGGCGGCGCCCGTTTCCAGACGCGTGTACCTCTGCTCGTCGGGCGCGACCCGCAGATCGGGGATCGTGACGTAAGCGACTCTGATGGCGGCTGACTCCCCCTGCCTCAGGGCCAGCCGGCGGATCGGCAGCGTGTTCGTCAGGGGCGTCGCCGTGATGTCTAAGTCTACGCAGCCGTCGAGCGCGGGGACGGCCGCGCCCGATCGGTCGAACCAGCGGCCTTCGCCGTCCGCGGTCAGGCTCAGGCCCCGCCCGCCAGCCACAAAGCTGACTTCCACCCGGCGCACCCTCCACCGCGGGTCGCAGTGGACTGTGTAGCGCAGGCGGAAAGCGTCGCCGTCCTCCACGCCGAGGACAACCCCGTCGGCCACCGCCCCGTCGTGGCGCAATATCACAGCAAGGTGTTCCATGCCCGGCGCGTCCAGACGGGACCACATCACCTGACGTTTCATTCGGATACCGCCTCCCGAAGATGAGAGCGACGCTAATTCGCGATCGGGTGCATGCCGCCGTGAGGTGCGGCTAGCGCCTAAAGTCACGGCGTCGGTCGAGTCGCCGGCGGCTGCTCGGGCCGGCTGGAATGGCGTTGGTCACCCGCCACCCGCCCTGCTGCTTCACCCAGATGTCCGTTATCGGAGGTCAACAGGCGCAGTCTAGCAGCAGGCTTGGGCCTTTACCTCTATCATAAATCCGACCCGCCAGGGCAGCCCGTACATGATATGTCAACGGCGGTGTGAGGGGCTCGTAGTCACCGCTTTGAGAATATTCGGAGAGGAGATAGCTACGGCGGCCCCTCGGCACCGGTCACGCCTGCGCCCCGGCGCCCCATCGCCTTCTCAGATCGGCTGCACGCGAGGCTGGCGGAGGGTGCACGACGCGTGCAATTTGCCGGACTAGCCTTGCCATCAATCTCCAGTGCTGTCGCCCTCCGGTGAAGCTTACCTGACGCCTCTCGAAAGGAGATTGAACATGAGAGTGAAGTTCACACACGTCTTCCGGCTCTCTCTGATTCTAGTCATACTCGCCCTCGTTTCTCAGCCGTTAATGGTTTTGACCGGCGCGTCCTCGCCCGCCCTTGCCGCCGCCGCACCGGGCGCCCCTCAGGCGGGCGATGGCGATCCTGTCGGTTCCTTCAAGATGCACGTTCAGATAGAACAAAAAAGAGTCGAAGTGAAGGATCAAGAAGGAGGCGCCGCCCCGACTCGACTGGTCGCTGATTTCGCCGCATGGGACCCGCAGTCCAGGGTCGCCACCATTACCGTCGCCATCAAGAACGCGGGGGCATCCGCGCTGTCCGGCTCCCTGGAGGCCGCGGTCGTCAAAATAGCGCCCCCCACGGTCATCCCACTCAACGCCGATAGTGAGACCCAGACGGGCTCTCCGAACTGGGCCTACAACGGCGTGGGCCTCCAGTCGGGCGCAACGTCTGCGCCCAGAGAGTGGCAGTTTAAGAGCCAGAAGGCGATGGATTTTCAGCTCGACGTAAAGCTCAGATTGCGTCCACGAACCGCCATCCCCGCGGGCGCAGGCGCGACCGTCACGGGCCCCGACGGGGCCAGTGTCACGATTCAACCGAACTCCGTCCCTTACGACGTGTTCGTTGACATCAAGTCGGTCGCGGCCTCTGCGGTCGAGGCACCGCTCGGCGCTTTAGAGTTTGTCGGTGCGGTCGAGGTCACCTTCGAGCCTGTGGCCGGTGACTCCTCCTCCCTCGTGCCTCCGAGCGCGCCGCTGACGCTCTCGATCCCCGCCCCGCCCGGCCTGACCACTTCAAACTTCGTCGTTGGCGAGCAACTCCTGGTGGACGCGATAGACCAGGAGACCCCCGGCTTGAGCCAGAGACTCGCGGCGGCCGACACGGCGTCTTTGAGCGGGGGCAGATAGTCACGGAGGCGAATGTCTTCCCGGGCATCTTCGGCGGCGGACTTTTTGTCTTCGTCGCCAAGCGACGGCATCCGCAACGGCGGCTTCGAGCGCGGCGACCTCTCCAGTTGGTCTACGGTCGGCTCAGCCGATGTGACAGAGGAGTTCACCTCAAGCCAGGCCACCATCACACCGACAGAGGGGGGATGGATGGCAGATGTGAATACAGGTAGCGGGGCGGTCGGCGGCGTGGGCTCCGGCCTCAAGCAGAAGTTCCGCGTCCCCGCGGGCGCGAGAACGCTCACCTTCGATTTCAACTTCATCAGCGAAGAGTTTCCGGAGTTCGTCGGGTCACCTTTCGACGACTCGTTCCGCGCGGTCATCACCACGAGCGCCAACCAGATGACGTTCGCTCAGGTGAGCGTCAACCAGTCCGGCGGCTTCACCCTGATCGGGGACTGCGGCTTTCCCGGAGGTGACTCGACCTGCGGCCAGACCGGCTGGCAGGAAGCGAGCGTAGACCTCTCGGCCTATTCCGGAACCAACACCGCCATCACCGTCGAACTGCTCTTCTCGGCCATCGACGCGGGCGATAATATCTACGACACGCACGTGCTGATCGATAACATACGCTTCAGCACCGTCTGGATCGACGCCAAGATCGGCCTCACTGCCATGGCGGACCGTGCACGTGTCGAGGACGAGATCTTCTCGGCCAACGAGATTCTCTCTCAGGCGGGGATCAACCTTCAGCTTAGCGACGCCCGGCTCGTCGGCGGCGTGAGCGCCCTGGTGCCGGATGTGACATTCCAGAAGGAGTGTCGTCTGGGCGTCTGCAAGCTTGTGCCCACGGCGGACATCACTTCACTGCTCAGCCAGTCTCGAAGCCCAACCGCGACCGACGTCAACGCCTACTACGTGGCTTCCATGATACGGAACGGGAAGACCCCCGACGCAGGACTCGCCGTCGGCCCCGACGACTATCACGACATAGACCTGCTGACAAACTCCGGGGTGATCCTCACGGACGTGTTCGGCGGGTGCGCTCCCGGGGGCCACTCCCTAGCACATGAGTTGGGGCATCTGCTTATCTCTCCACAGAGGCCCAGCGACCCCCTGGAGCATCGCGCGGGGCGCATGAATTTCATGGGAGGGAACTGCGGGAACCCGACGGAGGGAATCGTTAGCCGCCGGCAGTCGGCCAACATCAACCGCGCGGGCGCGCCGCTACTCGTGCCGTAGCCCGCGCGCCCACGCCCTAACCCGGAATCGGCCGACGCCTACAATGGGAGGGTTGAGGCGTAATGATTTACCAACTCGTAAACCCATAAGGATTTGCCAGCAAAATAGGCCGCGGGCAGCCCGGCGCATAACTCTTATGCGCCGGGC
>JALZHT010000039.1:1612-13165 GCA_030860645.1 Acidobacteriota bacterium | reverse complement strand
CCCCGCGTATGAGACGTGCGCGAGGTGCGCGGCGACGGCCAGGTTGGCCTGCAGCTCGGCCGAAAGTGCTACGACCTCACGCACGCGGTCGAGCGGCGCATAGCCGTATTTCTCGATCAAACGGCCGTGCGTTTCGGAGACGGCCCGGAGGTGCGGCGCGTAAATGATCAGCTCGCCCCCCTCTTCAATGATACCGCCGAGCTTATAGCTGGCCTTGCCGCCGACCCACAACTCGTCGTAGTGCTCGTCGAGCAGCGCGACGACACGCCTGTACTTGCGGCCGGTGTATTTGATGTGGACCTGGCGGCTTACGTAGGCCGCCCGCCGGAAGGCTTCGCGGAAGTCGCCGGCGAAGAGGGCATGGGTTCTGAGGCGGGATGATTCAGTGCGCGTGACAACCGAGTTGAGTGAGATGACGCGGGCCGGCACGAGGTCGGCCGCCGCCTCGATCATGTGGCGCGTCGGCGTCTCGACACGCCCGATCACGTTCTCGATGGAGGCTAGCGCTCCCAGCCAGTGCGTCGCGTGCGTGAGATCGGGCCCGGCGACACCGGGGAAGAAGTACTTTGCCCCGCCGGAGAAACCCACGACTTCGTGCGGCACGGTCGCGCCGAAAAGGAGCACCGTGTCGTAGACTCCGGGCGCGAGCAGCCTGTTAAGATTCACCGGGACGGCCTCCCCGAGGGCGCCGCCCGTCAACTCCTTCACCTGTGCCGCGCTCAGTTCGCCGATTGGGGCGAGTTCTTGGGGGCGGTCCCACTTGTGGTCATAAATTTGACCTAGCACTGCCGCCTGAGCGCCGGCGCTGAACCCTGTCTTTGCCCTCTTCTCCTTCTCGGTCATCGGCACGTGAGTCCCTTGCGCGACGAGCGCGTCGAATTGTTCGACGCCCCTGGCTGCGAGCATTTCGTCGGCTATCGGGAAGAGAAGGTCCGTGTTATCGTCGCGCGTTTTGTCAGGAATGATGGCGAGGACGCGCGCGCCTGGGCCGATCTCGAGGAGCGCCTCGCCGAGGATGCCCCGCACCTCGTCCGGCGACAGGTCTAGATGGGCTGCGCCCCTCCCGATAACCCCGGCGGCGGATTTTCTATTCATCGGGTTTCACACCGCGGCCTAGTTCTACCTAGGAAAGGAGACTCATTAAGTGCGGCCCTTACTGCGGAAGCCACGTTCACCATCTACTCACTCCCGCCCTGCGACCGGCGGCCTGCGGCGACGCGCGGCCGCTCGCTGGTCAGCGTATGCGCAAAAGCCACGTACAGCAGGCCAGCGACGAGCATGATGCCTGCCAAGACTCGCGTGCCGAGAAATGGCATCACAATGAGCAGCACCGTGGCCGCCGCGGTTATTCCCCGGAACCTCCCGAGCTTGGGATACCGCACCGGTGCGATCATCAGAAGCGAGAAGATTACGACGAAGAAGGTCAGGGCCGCCGAGAGCTGCGGCGGGCTGAGGAGCACCCGAGCGTCTAGGAACACGGCCACCACCGGGAGGAAAGCGAAGAAGACGGTGGCTAAGCCCGGGAGTTCACGAACCTCCTGACTTTGGTTGGCGACGAGAAAACTAATGCGCGCGTAGCGAATCGCCCCCATCATGAGTGGTGTACCGATCAACGCTTCGTGAATCACGCCCCCATCCGCCGCGACGAGCACTCGCGTTAGAACCCAGGGCGCGACGACGAAGCAGAGGTAATCGGTGAAAGTATCGAACATTGCCCCGAACGCGCTGGCGACGCCCAACCGGCGGGCCGCTAGCCCGTCGAGGACATCGGTGACGGCACCCAATGTGATCAGTACGGCGGCCAGATAAATCCGGCCATCCAAGGCTGTGATGATAGAGGCCGCACCCAACGCGACGCGTGAGCCGGTCAGCATTTGCGGCACACCCGCCCGGAGCCAGTAGCTCCATCCAAGCTGTCTCACGCCCTCTAACATCACGTTAGCTTAGATAAACCTGGCGAAACTCCCTTAGTCGCAGAGCAATAGCCAGCCGTGCGATGCGACTCTCTACTTTATGCCCGCACGTCAAATAGAAGAAGACGTCTAACGCCCGGCACCACCCGCCCGCACGCGCAACGTTCATGAGAGGCAACGTGATGCGGGCCGGGAGCATGTCGTGGTTATGCCGGCGGGCGTAGCCGCAGCGCCATTCGTTCACCGGCTGTGACCCTCTAAGAACCTCGCCACGGCCTCGTTGAAAGCCTGTGGGTTCTCGCGCGCCGAGCCGTGCCCGGCGCGCGGGATGGTCGCCCGCTCGGCCTCCGGGAAGAGGCGTGCCAGCTCGTCGTTGACGAACTTATGAAGCCCGATCGTATTCTCGCCGGTGACGATTAGGACGGGCAACTTCAACCGCCTGACCTTATCTCTGGGTATTCCCGGGAAGGGGTCGGGGGGACGAGGTGACCGCCTTGAAAAAACGTGAGTTCTGCATCGCCACGGCGCGGCCTTCTGGCGGGAGGGCGTCGAACCTGCCCGCCCCGCCGAAGCCGTCCACCAGAATCCTCATGGCCCCCCGCTCATCGCCCGCCTCGAACGCGGCCGCCTCCGGCTCTGTGGCTACGGCCGGGAGGCTGGCCTGCGCGGGCACCGCGGCCGACAGTGTAGAAGTGACTTGGCTGACGAGCTGCTCCTGCACTTCCGGGGAACGCAGGCTAGCCGCGTTCGGCAGCTTCTCGAAGCTCTTCGCGGCCTCGAACGTAGCACGTGCGATCTGTTGCGATGCCCCGATGCCGATGGCCCCGCCGGGGATGTCACGGCCGATGACAACGCCCCGGTAAGAGTGTGTGCAATCGGCCGGTAAATTTCGAACTAAGTTATTCAAAAGAAAAGGGAAGGCGTCCGATAAAACATTAGAAAGGTATTTATAAAAGAACAACAATACGTTATAAGACCCATGCTGTTGTTATTGACGCTCTGGTAGGAAAAGCCGAGAACCGTGACCCCCAACCCGTCGATTGGGGCACCCAGCATCGAAGCTCATGAAGAAGGGCGGCGCGAAGGAAGGCGGGAAGAAGTGAAGAGTAAGAAGAATCAACGCGAGCCGCAGCCATCGACTTCCACGGTCGAAGACAAGGCGGCCGAGAAATTGAAGGAGAGCGCGCAGGACTCGGGCTTAATCGTCAACGCCGGCGAGGCCTCCGAGTCGGAGGCGAAGAAGAAGGCTATCAGCCGATGGGAGAACGAAGGAGGGGCGGTACTACCTCAGAAGAAAGGCGGGAAGAAGTGAGCAACGACAGCGACCGGATTTGTGATCAGCCCGTGTCGGCGGACAGGAGGGCCGCTGCCAAAATCTTCCTCTCCCTGACTGCGGTTCAGGGGCACGAAGTCATCGTCAGGATGGGCGAGCGCAGGCGCGAGGCGGCGAAGGACTCGGCCGCCGTTAGGAAGGCGGCCGCCGGCGGGGGCGTCGCCTGGTAGCCGGCGGCGGCGGGGCCGCGAGGGGCTGGAAGAAAGGGGGCAAGAAGTGACGACCGGAGGGCACACAATCCTGGTGGCGGAGGGGCAACACGACGCCCGCTTGATGATGAAGTGGGCGCTGGAGCAGCACGGCTATCGCGTCCTGTTGGCCGAGACCGGGGAGGAGGCGGTAGAGGCGGCCGTGCGCGAGCGCCCGGACCTCATCCTGATGGATTTGCACCTGCCCGTGCTCGACGGCCTGGAGGCCACGCGCCGCCTCCGCCGGCAGGAAGGGCTGCGCGACGTGCCGATCGTCGGCACTTCCACTTCCGACACCGAGGAGGTCGAGGCCGAGGCCCTGGCGGCGGGTTGCACGGTGTTCAGGAGGCAGCCGATTGATTTCGACAAGTTCGGGGAGGTGGCAGACCATCTTCTGCGCCGCCCGGGAGAGGGCGAGACGACGAAGTAGGCCGGCAAGAAGAAGGGCGGCAAGCGGTGAGCGACCGTACGCCTAACCAGCGAATGGGGGCATAAGTCTTATCTCTTAGAGGAGGGTTGCCGCGGGATGGGCCAACAGGGTGGGCCGGGAAGAGGAGCTTGGGGCTGCCGCCTAGCATCTGGCTCTTACCGACGGGGCTGCTGCCTGATCGGGCGGTAAGGAGTGGGCAGCTTCGATGACTTCGTGGAGGGCCTCGAAGCCGCCCTCGAAGGCGAGGAAGGGCGCGAAGCCTTCGTGGGACACCTACAAACTTACTCACCCCTACTCCTCACCGTTGACACCCCGCCCCTCCGCTAATATTCTTCCCCTCGCTTTACCCATCCCTCACCGGAGCCGACCGCGATTGCCAACCCCGAACACCTTCAGCTCCTGAATCAGTCCCGTCTGCATCGTGCGGCCGGCTCGCCTAACAAGACAAAGAGGCCGCCGCGCGCCCGCCACCTAACAAGTCACCCGAATTGGCCCGCCGCCACGATTCTCGTCAGCCGCTGTGAGGTCGAGTCCGGTCCGGCGGCGGGCGACCTAGCTCGCGCGTCAGACCCGTCTTTTAGGATTCCACCGAATAACCCCTTCGGGGCGTGGCGAGGCGGGGCTGCTGTGCGGTGAATGTCGAGTTAACAGGATGTTAACTTCTGCTGGATATAATCGGGCGCATCCGTCCGGAGGGGCGAGAGTTCTGTGGCCCTGTGGCGTCCGCCCCTTCCGGCAAAGCCGCGGTGGGGCGACAGCCGGCTGGGAGTAGTCGGCCCGTACTGCCAAAGAATTACGGAAGGGCTAAGTTTGAATGGAGACTTATGACCCCGGGAGCCGCGAACCGGTCCTGGCCGGGGGGTGAGGTCTAGTGGAACTCTCCTTGGGGCTTCTGATAGTGCTGGCGCTGATCCTGGCCGCGGAGTTCGTCAACGGCTGGACCGACGCCCCGAACGCCATCGCCACGGTCGTCTCCACGCGGGTCTTGAGCCCCGGGTTTGCGGTCCTCATGGCGGCGGCGCTCAACTTCGTCGGCGCCTTCTACGGCACGGCCGTGGCGGCGACCATCGGGAAGGACATCGTCGACCCCGGGGCCATCAACCTGGCGACGGTCGGGGCCGCCATGTTCGCCATCATCCTCTGGAGCACCATCGCCTGGTGGTTCGGCCTCCCCACCAGCGAGAGCCACGCGCTCATCTCGGGCCTGACTGGCGCGGCACTCGCCACGGCCGGGCCGGGCGCGCTGCTCTGGGTGGGCTGGCAGAAGGTGTTCGTCGGGCTGCTGTTTTCGACCTTCCTCGGCTTCGGCCTCGGCTGGCTCATCGTCATCATGATCCTGTGGCTCGTCCGGCGGTGGCACCCCGGCGCCGTGAGGCGCAGGTTCGGCCGGCTCCAGATACTGTCGGCCGCCTTCATGGCCTTCAGCCACGGCAGCAACGACGGGCAGAAGTTCATCGGGGCCTTCACGCTGGCGCTGATGCTGGGCGGGGTGCTCTCGGAGTTCGTCGTCTCCTGGTGGGTGATCCTGCTCTGCTCGGTCGTGATGGGCGTCGGCACGTCCGTCGGCGGGTGGCGCATCATCCGCACGATGGGGGTGCGGATGGTGGCGCTGCAACCCTACCAGGGGTTCGCCGCCGAGACCGGGGCCGGGGCGGCCATCGTGCTGGCGTCGAGCTTAGGCATCCCGCTCTCGACGACCCACACGATCAACACCTCGATCATGGGGGTGGGCGCGGCCCGGAGGCTGACGGCGGTGCGGTGGGGCGTGGTCGGGAGCGTCGTCGCGGCCTGGGTCTTGACGTTCCCCGTGTGCGGGTTCATTGCCTGGGTCACGGCCCACATCTTCCAGAGGATCTTTTAGCTATCACGGCAGTTGGTCAAGCACACGCGCCACGCCGGGGACTTCACCCGCTGGGAGGAGCACGACTCCTACACTAAAGCATTGGAGATGCTGCTCAGGGACCTCAAGTCGGTGGCGTGAGCCTTTACCGTTGACACCCGCCCACCCCGCGCGTACCTTACTCGCCTCCTCAGGGTAACGCCGGCGGGTGCTCCGCCAGCCTCATGCTTCCGTCGCCGCCTTCACGCAAGGCCACCCTTTTCCACCGAGGGACGGGCAATGAAGACAGCAGATTTCCAGTTCCGCGTCCCGGAGCGCCTGATCCCGCTCTCGCCCCCGGAGTTGCGGGGCGAGCGGCGCGAACACGCGCGGATGGCGGTGCTGCGCCGGGGCGAGCAGCGCCTCGAACATGACCGCTTCGATAACCTTGGGGCGTACCTGCGCGCCGGCGACGTGCTGGTTGTAAACGACACCCTGATGGTTCACGACCAGTTGAGGGGCCGGAGTAGCCGCGGCGCGGTCAGACTGATCCTGTTCGGCCACCACGCGGGCGGCTGGCACGCGTCGGTGCGCCCCGCGGCGCGCGCCGGCCGGGGGCTCGTCATCAAGATCGGCGGGGGCGCGCTGCGCGCAACGCTGGTCAAGCAGACTATAGGCGACCTGTGGCTGGTGCGGTTCGAGCACGAAGGGGACTTCCACGAGCTGCTCGGGCGCTTCGGGGAGCGCAACGTGCCGCTGTACAAGCCGCTGCGGGAGCGGATGGAGACTTACCGCAACGTCTACGCGCGCGAGCCCGGCTCGCTGGAGATACCGTCGGCCGGCCTGCACTTCACCGCGGAACTCCTGGAGCGGCTCGCGCGCGGCGGCGTCTCGGTCGTACCCCTGACGTTGCACATCGGCCTGTCCGAACTATACCGGTACCGACACATCGTCGCCGAGGACGTGGAGGATCACCGCGTCGGCGCGGAGTGGTACAGGGTGAAGCCGGCCGCCGCGCGGGCCGTCAACGGCGCGCGCCGCCGCGGCGGGCGGGTCGTGGCGGTCGGGACGAGCGTCGTGAGGACGCTGGAGACGGTCGCCGTGGAGGCGAGGGCCGGCGCGAGGGTGCGCGCCGGCGAGGGCTGGACTGACCTCTACATCTACCCCGGCCACCGCTACAAGATGGTGGACGCGATCCTGACGAACCTGCACGAGCCGCGGTCGAGTCACCTGCTGCTGGTGGCCGCGTTCGCCGGCAAGGGGCCTACCCTCGACGCCTACCGCCAGCTCATCCGCGCCCGGTACCGGTTCGACCTGTTCGGCGACAGTATGCTGATCCTTTAACGTCTGGGGCCGGACGCCTGCCCGCGGTGGGCGGAGAGCACTATTGGCCCCACTCAAAACGTTTCGGGCCGCGGCCGATCCCTGTCGAGGCAACTCGACACTTCCTCCCGACCGTTAACACGCGCGCCCTCCCCGCGCACACCCGAGAGGAGGCGTGCCCCAAGAATGGGCACACCCAAGTTCTCACTTACGTCGCCTGCCCACGGCCTCTAGACAGCCCGCTCTCATTATGAGAGCATCTCTCCCGGAGGCCGGCCCCGTGCACGTCATCAGCTACAGAGCCATCAGGGAGTTCGTCGCCCGGCACGCCGACGCCGAAGAGCCCCTGAAGGCTTGGTACAAGGCGGCCAGCAGAGCCCGGTGGTCGAACCTGTCGGAGGTCAGGAGGGAGTTCCCCCACGCCGACCCTGTAGGCAGGTTCACGGTCTTCAACGTCAAGGGGAACCGCTACCGGTTGGTCGCCGAGATCAACTACCGGAGCCAGATCCTGTTCGTGCGCCGCGTCCTGACGCACGAGGAATACGACAGGGGGAGGTGGAAGCAGTGAGCACCACGACGGCGGGGTTCGACGCGCGTAAATACGGCAGGCTCCTGGCGAGGGCGCTCCCCGCGGCTATCAAGACCGAGGAGGAGAACGAGCGGATGCTGGCGGAGGTCTCCCGGCTGATGGCGAAGGGGGAGGGGCGGATCACGCCGGAGGAGTCGCGACTGCTGGAGCTGATGGCGATCCTGATCGAGGGGTTCGAGAGGGAGCACTACCAAGTCCCGGAGGCGACGCCGCACGAGATGCTGAGGTTCTTCATGGAGGAGAGGGGCGTGCGGCAGCGCGACCTGCTCCCGGTCTTCGGGTCGCGCGGGATCGCGTCGGAGGTGGTCAACGGCAAGCGGGCGATCAGCAAGAAGCAGGCGAAGGGGCTGGGCGAGTACTTCGGCGTCTCGCCCGAGCTGTTCCTCTAAGGGACGACATCACCCGGGGGCGGTCACGCGGGCTGAGGATGGCCCGCCGGCGACGCCTCACCCCTCGCCGTAGTCGAGGGAGTTCACCGCGTTTCGGTCGAGGTTCTCGCCCGTGGTCGCACCTCATCACCGCCTTCGGGTCACGGTGCCCCGACATCATCTGCACCTGCCGGTAACTGTACCCCTGGCCGAGGGCGCGCGTAATGGCCGTCCGCCGCAGGTCGTGCGGCGAGAGTTTACCGACCCCGCCGAAGTCGGCCCACCGCCAGTGGCTCCAGTGCACCGATGACGCCCTGAGCGAGCAGGCCTCAGAGACCCTCAGCCCCAGCCGCAGCATGACGAGCAGCAGCGCGTAGTCCCGCGCGCCCTCGGGCTTCGAGCGGTCCGGCCCCGAGAGCAGGTAGCGCACATCCTTTGCCGTGAGGGCCCTCCCTTTCATCTCGTCCGAGGCTGGCTCTGGTCGAAGCGCAAAGGGGTTACTTCCCGGCCCACGACGCCGCTTATAATGTCGCGTGCTCGACTTCAGTATTAAACTCGTCACCGGCCCGCGGGAGCTCGACTCCCTGGCCGCGCGCCTCGAGTCTGCACCCGCCCTGGCGCTCGACCTCGAGACCGCCGACTGGTGGGACCGCCGGGCCGAGCGGGTGGCCCTCGTCCAGCTCGCCTTCCGCGAGGGCCGCCGGCTCCGGGTCGCTGTCGTCGACGCGCTCGCCGGCCTCGACCTCGGGCGGCTGCGCACGCCCCTGGAGCTAGGCGCGGTGACGAAGGCGATCCACAACGCGGCCTACGACGCCGAGCGCCTCTCGCGCCACTTCCGCATCCGCGCCGCCCCGATCCACGACACGATGCTGGCGGCGCGGCGCGGCGGCGAGAAACGCTGTTCACTCCAGGCGCAAGCCGAGGCCCATCTCGGCATCCGGCTCGACAAGGGCGAGCAGCGCGGCGACTGGGGCCGGCGCCCGCTCACGGCGGGGCAGTTGCGCTACGCGGCGCTGGACGCGGCCTGCACGCTGCTGCTCTACGAAGACCAGATGGCGAGGGGGTTGTCTGCCGGCTACCGGCCGCGCGAGGAGGGCCGGTCGCGGCAGACGTCGCTCCCGCTGGGTGATGCCTCACGCGCCACACCCGACCCCGGAGAACGCCCGAGAGTCGTGGGCGGGGGAGCGCCCGCGGCGGAGGGGCTGCACGCCCCGGCGATCGCCCTGCTGGGCGTCGTCACGGAGCTGGCCGGGCGCTACAGCCCGGAGCGGCTGGCCGTCTCGGCGGGTAGCGAGCGGGTGGGGTTAATGGGCTGGATCATCGACCGGGCGCTGGGCGCGGAGGCGGATTTAGACGAGGACACGGCGAGAGTCGAGATCGCCGAGCTTTGCGAGCGGGGGCTGGCGAGGCTCGACGCGGGGCGCCGGCTGGAAGCGACCGAGGCGGGGGCGCGCCTCTGGCGGGAGGTCAAGCCGGCCTGAGCCTCCAGTCTTAGCCCCCGACAAAGGCCACGTCGGGAGCGCGCCCTCGTCAGCCGGGCCGATCAGCCCCGGCCGATAGCGGAAGCCTTCGGGAAGATTCGGTAAGGTTGTCACCTCAGGCGGCACGCTTGTCTTCGCGGATGACGAGTTCCAGGCCGGACACGAGGGCGTGCCCACGTGCTGCGACGCAGGCAGGCTCCGGGCAGACGGTGCGCGCGGCCTCACGCAGCCTGCGCGCGTCTTCGATGACGTGCCTCGCGAGCTCGTCGCCGCGGTGATCCGCCAACTCGACCATGACCTCACCCGCCATGGCGGCGATCTCGTCGGCGAGTTCCGGTGGTAAGTGCGCCACGCCGCAGCGCGAGACTTTAGAGAAGAGTTCCTCGAGGTGGGCCGACAGACGCGAGACCTTTTCAGGCTGGAGGTGGTAGTTCATGGTGGGGGAATTCTACCACCGGCGGCTACGTTTGAGTAGTATTAAATACGGCACTTAGTATCACCTGTGACATAGTCCGCGTTGGCGGACGCGGGTCGCGTAAACCCTCCCCGACGGCCGTGTTGAAGCGGAGCGCCGCGTGATTCAATGCGCGCGCGTCTTCCGCGTTTGACGGTGAGCGCAACGGAAGCTTGCGCCGCGGGCCCGCGGGTCGTGCCAAAGGCCGCCCCGCGGCTAGGCCTCACGACCGACGATAGAAGAACTCACGGAGGTACTTACCTTGCCGGTATCAATCAACGATCAACTCATGGCGCTCGCCCAAGGGGTACGGATAGAGCGACTGCTCTCGCCCGCGGGGGCCACGTACCCCGGGCGTTCGGTAGCCGTCCAACTCTCGCTGCCCGCGGGGGCAGTAGGCCCCGACGGACTGACTGTGACGCAGACGGAGGTGGACGATGTGGTCGAGGACTTCGCCGTCAGCTCGTCGCAGCTCACCAAGAACGTACGCTTCGACATCTCCGAAGTCGCCGACATCTCCGGCGTCAACTGGAACACGCCGCTGCGGGGCGGGCTGCCGATCGCCAGCGCTTGGGGGCAGATCGAAAGGATGACCCTCGGCAACACGCTGACCCCGGGGCTGCCCGGCAGCCTGGGCAGCATGACGGGGCTGATGCCGGTCGCCAGGGCGGTCAAGACCGCCCACCCGCTGGCGGTCGCCCTGGAGGTCCGCTGGAGCTTCCGGGACGAGTCCGGCGGCGTGACTTTTGACGTCGACTGGCGGCTCGGCCAGGCGGACGAGGGGGACGAGCCGCCCGCGGCGCAGGGGCGCGGCGGCGAGTTCAACCCCGTCCCGGCCGACGCGCTGAAGCCGCTGCACCTCGCGCTGCCTATCGCTTTCGTCGGGCGCGCGGGCGAAGCCGCAGAGAGCGCGGCTCGTCGCTTCGTCCACGCGTCCGTGCGCCTCATCGCCGGCGGCGTCTCCACGCCGTGGGTCGAAGTCCCGAGGCTCGAAGTGCGTCAGCCGGTCGTCGTCGTCCCTTCGCTGCTGATGATCTTCGCCGAGGCCAACTACGGGGGGGCCTGCGCGTTGTTGACGCCGGGCGACTCGCTCGTCTGCGACGGGGCCGAAGCCCTCCAGGCGCTGGAAGAGTTGCGCGACGCGCTGAGGCAACTGTCCGGCACGCAGGCCGCGGACGGCCCGGCCTCCTTCCCCCCGCCACTAGTCGACCTGGCGCCGACGCTCGCCCTCGTCGAGCAGCTCATAGAAAAAGCCCCCGCCGCGAAGACCTTCGTGCGGGCGCACGAAGTGAAGAATTTGAAACAGGTCGCGCTGGCCCCGCCGGACGGCGAGGCCCGGCTCGATCCGGCGGAAGACCGGATCAGCTCACTCGTCCTGCTCGGCCCCCCGGGCCGGCTACTGCGCTGCTACAACTCCCGCGACCTCATCGACGGGGAGGGGCAGATGGTCCTCGCCTGCGGGCGTGAGATGTTCGCGGCGGTCGCCGACCTCGGCCGCGAGAGCCCGGCGAGCGCGCCCCGTGGTTCGATGATAATCGTCAGCAGGCCGCGCGGGGCGCGCGGCGAGCGTCAGCTGACGACGTTCGACAGGGCCATCTCGTCTATGAAGTTTGAAGGCTGAAGAGCCGGGCCGAGGCGGGCGCGAGGCCGCGCGC
>JALZHT010000039.1:0-1602 GCA_030860645.1 Acidobacteriota bacterium | reverse complement strand
CCCGGCCCGGCGGAGACGGAGGAGATTAATGACACCGAATCCAGAAGCTTTGAAGAAAGAAGTTGAGGCACAGCTGAAGTCAATCGTGGAGCGGCTGGGGGTGATCCTCGACGCGCCGAAGCAGCCGGGCGAGGCCGCCTCCGTCCGACTCACACCCATCCCCGAGAGTCTGCAACTGACTACCGTGATCCCGACGGATTTGTCGCTCACGTGGGTGACGCGCGAGGTGATGCTCAAGACAGGCGACGACCTTCCCGTCAAGCTGCCGGCGGCGGCCGCCGCGGCGGCCGCGCCGGGGCTCGGCGACGTCGAGCAACTTATCCTAAGCCCGAAGCCGCTCCCGGTGGGGGACCGGCTGGAGATGCCGAGCGGCATCCCCGGCGTCATCGGCCAGCTCGTCGGCTCGCTGCCCACCAGCGTCTCTTTGACGCTGCCCATCGAGGCGGAGGTCACCTGGCAGGCCGAAGATGATGGGGAGAACGCCTTAGGCGAGGAGTTGGCCTTCCCGCACGACCCCGTGAAGGGATTGAGCGCCGCCTTCTTCCTCGCCCCGGAATTCGTCCCGCTCACCGACGAGGCCCCGCCGGTGACCAACCGCTTCATCGCGGCGAGCGTGAAGCTGTCGGTGACATTGCCCCTGCCGACGCCGACGCCGACGCCCGCCGCCCCGGAGATCGTCGTCGCAACGAAAACGATCAGGGTCGCGCTGCCGGTGCCCGCGGTGCCCGTCCCGGCGGTGCTGGCGATGTTCACGCACAACCACTTCGACCTCACCAGACATGGCAACGTCCCCGGCGGCATCGCGGTCTTCGTGCCGCCCTCCCAGCCCTTCTACGACATCACCGCCGTCATCGGCGCGCTCGACCCGCTGGCGGCTCTGCTGGGGCAGCTCGCCGGTAAATTCAAGAAGCTGACTCGCATCGCCGACGTGGCCCTCGCCGTCGGCGCGCTCAACCGGCTGACCGGGTTGCTCAGGGCCGCCAGCAACACGGACGGCGTGTACTTCGTGGTGCGCCCGACGTGGGAAGAGCGCGAGTTCCACGAGGTCAAATTCCCGAACGGCTTCGACTGCGGCAAGGAGTTCGGCTCGCTGATTTTCCTCGGCCCGCCCAGCTCCTGGCTCAGCTTCTTCATCCGCCCCGGGTTCGAGGATGAGGAGGGCGCGTTCGAAATTTCCTTCGCGCCGGTGCCGACGTCGGCCGACCCCTCGGCGGCCGTCCCCGTCCAATTCAGGGCCAAGACCATCATCGTCGAGGTGGAGAACTTGCACACCGAGTTCCCCGCGACGCGCCCCGGCGAGGCCCTCTTCGTGGCCGTCGAGTCGAAAGATAAGTCGTTCGGCGACCGCCTGTCCTCCTTCAAGTTCGAGCGAAGGCCATGAGCACAGTCACCGTCGAGCTCCCGGCCTGGGCGCGGGGCATGTGCGGCTGGGTTGTGTACGCGGCGGGCCGCGAGGGGCGGCCCGGCGTCCCTATAGAGACCACGCCGGGCCGCCTCGCGGTGCGACTGACGGCTGAGTTCGCCACCGCGACGGTCAGCCTGAGGGGCGAGATCCGCGTTGAGCTAGACGTGCCGCGAGGGGCCGCAGTCACGCTGCGGCCC
>JALZHT010000518.1 GCA_030860645.1 Acidobacteriota bacterium | reverse complement strand
CGCCGGGGGCGCGAAGGCGACGGCCGAGAAAGCTCTGCCGCCCGCGCCGAAGGAGGCCGGGAAGCCGGCCGCCGAAGCCGCCGAAGCGCCCGCGCCGCAGCCCGCCGCGCAGCACTTCAGCGACGCCGCCGGCAGCGGCAACTTCACCGTCCAGGTCGGCTCCTACAACGACCCCTCGGAGGCCAACCAGCGCGTCTCTCAACTGCGCGCGGCCGGCTTCGAGGCCCGGGCCGTGGAGGTCGAACTGCCGAAGCGCGGAACCTGGTACAGGGTGCAGGCCGGGCGCTTCGAGACGCGCGAAGAGGCCACGCAGGCCGGCGCGCAGATGCGAGCCAGAGGCGCGGCCGCCGAGGCCATCGTCACCGAAGTCGGCGCGAAGTAATGAAGAATTGTAGATTTGCGATTTTAGATTTGCGATTGAAGACAGCGCGGCCTGCTTCTTCCAATCGCCAATCAAAAATCTAAAATCGAAAATTCCTTTCAGGGCGGGGGGACGGACGTGGATTCGACGCTCAATCACTCGAAGATTGTCGAGCGCTACGCGCATTTCTTCGAACGCCCCGAAGTCCGCCTCCGCTTCCTCCACGGCACGCTCGCGCGCCAGTCCGAGGCCCGCCGGCGGGCCGAGGCCGCGCTCGAACGATTCCCCTTCCTCCGCCGGCAGAAACTACTCTCCGAGCAACTGCTCAAGCTCTGGCTCTATCACCTCATCTTCCAGGAACTCTCCAGGCTCCTGCCCTCGGCCCCCTCGGCTGAAGCGCCGCGCCGCCGCCTGCGCCGCCTCACGCGGCGCGCGCCGCTCGCCTCGCGCCTCCTCTTCGGCTGCTACCAGTTCCGCCCGCCGCTCGCCGCCCTCGGCGTCGTCGCGCTGACGGCCTCGCTCTTCGGCGTCTACGCGGGCGTGGCCTGGTCGGCGCGCCGCGCCAACGACCTCCTCGCCGACTTTTACGGCACGAGTAAGCGCCCCGGCGCGCAGCCTCCGGCCGCCGGCGCGGCCTACGCGCAATCGCCGGCGCGGGCGCTGCCCGACTACCGGCCCGGGAAGGTCTGGGTCGTCGAGCAGAAGGAGAACTTCGAGCGCTACAGCAACGGCGCGCGCATCCTCAACGACTTCGCCACCGAGAACCGGCCGCGCGGCTACCACGTCTTCCGCGGCGGCAAACCGGACGGCTCGGAACTCAGGCGCGAGCCGGTCGGCATCGTCTACCACACCTCCGAGAACGACATGCTGCCGTTCACGCCCGACAACAGCGCCTCCATCGAGGTGCGCAGCCGCGGCCTGCTCGAATACGTCCGCCGGAACAAGTCTTACAACTACGTCATTGACCGCTTCGGCCAGATTTACCGCATCGTCCGCGACGAGGACGCGGCCCACCACGCCGGCAACTCCGTGTGGTCGGACGCGCGGGGGACTTACGTCGGACTCAACGACAGCTTCCTCGGCGTCTGCTTCGAGTCGAGCATGGAGGACGGCGACTCCGAAGAGCGCCTGACCGAGGCGCAGCTCGTCGCGGGCCGCCTGCTCACGCAAGTCCTGCGCAGCCGCCACCAGATCGACGACGCCAACTGCGTCGCCCACGGCCTCGTCTCCGTCAACCCCTTGAACATGCGCATCTGCTTCCACCACGACTGGGCGCGCGGCTTCCCGTTCGAGGCGATGGGCCTCTCGGACAAGTACCGGGTCGCCCCGGCGAGCGTCGCCGAGTTCGGCTTCACCTACGACGAGGAGACGGTCGAGAAGCTGGGCGGGGCGCTGTGGCCGGGCGTGGCCGCGGCCGAAGAAGAGTTCGCGCGCCGGGCCGCCGAGGCCGGGCAGGAGACCGAGAAATTCCGCCGCGCGACGCGCGAAGCGTTCCGCGAGCAGATGGAGCAGCAGCGGCGCGAGCGCGCGGCAGAATGAGGACGCAACGCCAGACTGTAGGGGCGGGCTTGTCCCTGCCCGCAGAGTTTCGACAGACTCAACGACGAATTCTTATGAACGCATTACGGGCAGGGACAAGCCCTGCCCCTACAGTTCTCATCAACGCCGGAGGTTCAGTTAGACGTTCTACATTCGGGTGACAAAATTTGTAGCCGGCGGCTGACAAGAAATGGCCGCGGGTTCACGCGGATAGAACGCAGGCCAAATTCACTGACGGCCCGCGCGGCGTTTTATCCGCGCGAATCCGCGGCTTTATTGATTTGCTCCGCCAGCCGGGGACGAAAAATGGAAACTGCTCGGGGCGGTTCCAGAAAAGGCACGGTGTTTGCTGAATGGTCGGCGGGCCAGCGCGCCGCGCCCGTCGGCTCCCGCCCGACCAACCGATAAAGAGAGGGGCGAGCGGACTGAATCGTCCCCCGAAAAAGTAGAAGGAGACATCATGGAAGAGAAGACCCTCAACCCGGCAGCCCCCAAGTCTGAGACCGTGGTCGCGCGCGCCGGCGCGGTCGGCCTCGACATCGGCACCAGCCGCATCGTCGTCGCCGACGGCACGCCCGGCCGTGAGACCCGCTCGCAGCTCAACGCCTTCGTCGCCGTCCCCTCGTCCGAGATGGCCGAGAACGTCTTGCGGCAGCGCCGCATGGTCTACGAGCGCAACTGCAAGAACCTCTACGTCTACGGCAACGACTCGGACTTCTTCGCCAGCTTCCTCGACACCGACGCCCGCCGCCCGATGCAGTCCGGCCTCCTCAACCCGCAGGAGGAGATGAGCCAGCACATGATCCAGCGCATCATCGAGATGCTCGTGCCCCGCGCCCGCAAGGGCGAGACGCTCTGCTTCAGCGTCCCCGGCCGCGGCGAGAACGCCAACGGCAACCTCGTCTACCACGAGGCCGTGCTCAAGCAGTTCATCCAGGGCCTCGGCTACAAGGCCAAAGGCATCAACGAGGGTCAGGCCGTCGTCTTCTCCGAACTCCAGGACGAGAACTTCACCGGCATCGGCATCTCGTTCGGCGGCGGGATGTGCAACGTCTCGGTCTCGTTCATGTCCATGCCGATGATCACCTTCAGCGTGCCGAAGAGCGGCGACTACATCGACCGCAACGCGGCGGAAGTCCTCGGCGAGCGCAACTCGACGCGGGTGCGCATCTTCAAGGAGGAGAACCTCGACCTCTCGCGCCAGCCGAAAGACGACATGACGCGCGCCCTCCACATCTTCTACGACGACGTGTTGCAGTCGCTCATTGACCGCCTCCGCGCCGAGTTCAAGCGTTCGAGCAGCCTGCCGAAGGTTGACCGCCCGCTCAAGGTCGTCCTCGCGGGGGGCACCGCCCGGCCCGCCGGCTTCCTCCAGAAGTTCGAACAGATGCTCCACGCCGACGGCGACTTCCCCGTCGAACTCGCCGAGGTGCGGATGGCGAAAGACCCGCTGACCACGACCGCCAACGGCTGCTACATCGCCGCCATGTCGGAAGCCAGGTAAGTCCCCCGACGGCGGCCCCGCCTGAAAGAGAGAGGCGGGGGGGGG
>JALZHT010000517.1 GCA_030860645.1 Acidobacteriota bacterium | reverse complement strand
CTCGTCTTCAGTTCACCGTCCCGCGTTCAGACTTCCGCCTTTCCCTTCCGCCCTCGCTCACGGCCGGGCTTCCGCGCGCGGCCCGTCGAGAAGTTGCCTGTAACTCGAAACCCGAAACTTTATTTCATCGTGGCCGCCGAGAGGACGACGACGCGCTCGCCCTCGCGCAGGGCGACGGGGTTGCGGAAGCCTACGTCCTGGTAGGTGACTTTCTCGGGCGAGAGCTGGAGCGGGACGCGCAGCGACATGCTGAAGTCGTCTACCTGGACGCGCGTCGGGCCGCCGGCGGCGTCGAGCGAGAAGGAGCGGAGGTGGTACTCGTAGAAGACGGGGTTGCTGGCGGCGAGCGCGGCGTCCGTCAGCTTGAGGTCGGCGACGCCCCTGTTGTAAACGTCGGGCGGGCCGCGCGGCGCGCGGAAAATAAACGTGGACGGTTCGGGAGGCCCGCCCGTAAAATGCCGGTGCCGCGCCCGACTCGCAGGGCGAGAACGGAAGCTCTCACCGCACCGGACGAGTGCCGAAGCTGTTTCACGGAGAAGGCCGATGAACCCCACGCCGGAAAAAGGACGGACGCGCGCGGCGGTCTGCGCGGGCTTGTCATTCGCCGCCTGCGTGCTGGCGGCCGCGGCGTCCTTCGGCAGTCGCGCCGGCGCGCAGCAGGTGGACAAGCCCGTCGAGCAGGTGCGGAAGAACATTCAGGTCATCAAGGGGCTGCCCGAATCTCAAATCCTGCCGCTGATGAATTTCGTCTCCACGTCGCTCGGCGTGCGCTGCAACTACTGCCACGTCGTCCGCCAGACTCTTAAAGTGGGCGGGCCGACCCCGACGATGGTCGACACGTGGTTCAGCGTGACGCGCAGGCTCACCGAGGTCAGGCACAGCGTGCCGGTCGAAGACTCCGTCTTCAAGATGCCCGTCGCGCCGCGCGACTGAGGGGCGCAGGGCCAGCCCGCGGGAGCGAACCGACACCATGCGACGCATCGATCTCACCAAAGCGCAGGCCGCCCGCTCCTCCACCATCCGCGACATCAACCGCCAGATCGTCCTCAACTACATCCGCGACCGCGAACCCATCTCCCGCGCCGAGATCGCCCGCGCCACCGAGCTGCAACGCTCGACCGTCTCGACCATCGTCGAGGAGCTGAAGGACGAGGGGCTGATCGAGGAGATCGGGGCGGGGCGCTCGACCGGCGGCCGGCGGCCCACTCTGCTTCGCCTGCGCGCCGCCGGGGCCACGGCCATCGGCGTCGACGTCACGCCGTCGCAGACGACCATCGCGCTGAGCGACCTGGTCGGGCGGGTGCTCGAACGCGAGGAGCTGGAGAACAGCTCGCGGCCGGACGAGACCGAGTCGCGCATCATCGAGTGCGTGCGCGACATGGCGGCGCGCGACGCGGCCCGCTCGGTGGCCGGCGTCGGCGTGAGCCTGCCCGGCCTGGTTGACCCCGGCACGGGCCGCGCCGTCTACATCCCCTTCTTCCGCTGGCGCGACTGGGCCATCGCCGAGCACATCGAGCGCGCGACGGGGCTGACGGCGCGCGCCGACAACGACGCCAACGCGGCCGCCCTGGCCGAGCTGTGGTTCGGCCGCCCCGAGGTCAGCGACTCGCGCGACTTCATCATGGTGCTCGTCGCCGAGGGCATCGGCACGGGGATCGTCTTCGACGGGCAGATTTACCGCGGCGAGCGCGGCGCGGCCGGCGAGTTCGGCCACATGATCGTCGGCCCGCAGGCCCCCGTCGCCTGCTCGTGCGGCAACCGCGACTGCTGGGAGGCGTTCGCCTCGGAGCGCGCGGCCGTCGCGCGTTTCCGGAAGAACTCGGCGGAGAAGGGCGGCGCGCCCGTGCGCGCGTGCTTCCGCGAGGTGGTCGAGCGCGCGCTGGGCGGCGAGCGCGCCGCCATCGAGGCGCTCACCGAGACGGCCCACTACCTCGGCATCGGCATCTCGAACCTGATCGTCGGCCTCAGCCCCGAGGCGGTCGTCGTCGGCGGCCACATCACGCGCGCGTGGCCCATCGTTTCGGCCTCGCTCGAAGAGACCATCCAGCGCAGCATCCGGCGCGGCCTGCCCTCGGCGCGCATCGTCGCCTCGACCCTCGACGAGCCGACGCTCCTCGGCGCGGTCAGCCTCGTGCTCTCCCGCAAGTTCGGGCTCGCCGAAGTCCCGCGATAATGAGAACAGCCGAAGTCGTCATCATCGGCGCGGGCGTCGTCGGCGCGAGCGTGGCGCACCACCTGGCGGCGCGCGGCTGCCGCGACGTGGTCGTGCTGGATCGCGGCGCGGGGCCGGGCGAGGGGAGCACGGGGCGCGCGACGGGCGGCTTCCGCGCGCAGTTCGCGACGGCGGTCAACGTCCGCCTCTCGCTGCTCTCGCGCGAGAAGCTGCTGCGCTTCGAGGCGGAGACCGGCGTCGACCCGGGGTTCCGCCGGTGCGGTTATCTGTTCCTCGCGCGCGGCGAAGCGGAGCTTGCGGCGTTACACGCGGCGCAGGCCGTGCAACGCGAACAGGGCTTGCGCGAGGCGCGGCGCGTCGGCCCGGAGGAGGCGAGGGAATTAAACCCGGCCGTGGCGGCGGGCGGGCTTGCGGGCGGCGTCTTCTGCCCTTCGGACGGCTTCATCCGCCCGCTCGAAATTCTGCGCGGCTACGCGGAAGCGGCCGCGCGCGCGGGCGTCCGTGTCGAGTGGGGCGCGGAGGTCGTCGGGTTCAAGCGGGGAAGGCGCGGCGAGGTCGTTTCGGTCTTGACGAAGAGCGAGGAGATCGCCGCCGCGCACGTCGTCAACGCGGCCGGGGCGTGGGCCGCGCGGGTGGCGCGGCAGGCGGGCGTCGAGCTTCCGGTGAGACCGTTGCGCCGGCAGGTCGCCGTCACCGGGCCGTTCGACCTGCTGCCCGAAGAGATGCCGATGACGATCTTCGTGGAGGACGGCTTCCACCTGCGCGTGCGCGACGGCCGCGTGCTGCTGCTGTGGCCCGACGAGCCGCGCGCCGCAGACCCTTTCGACACGACGGTCGAGGACGGCTGGCTCGCGGAGGTCGTGGCGAAGGCGCACGCCCGCGTGCCCTGTCTGAGGCGTGCGGTGATTGACCGTGCCAGTTGTTGGGCCGGACTCTACGAAATGTCGCCGGACAAGCACGCCGTCGTCGGGCGCGCGCCCGCCGTCGAAAACTTCTACCTCGCCAACGGCTCCTCCGGCCACGGCGTGATGCACGCGCCCGCGCTCGGCCAACTCCTCTCCGAAATCATCCTCGACGGCGGGGCGAAGGCCCTGGACGTGAGCGCCCTCCGGCCCACGCGCTTCGCGGAGGGCGAGCCGAACGCCGCGCCGGAGTTTTTGTGAGCGTCGAACAGAGCCGCGGGAAGTAGCGAGTGTTTTGCGGCGGCATGTTCGGCGACGATCAGTTGAGTTTAGTGCGGCTTCATTTCAACACAGAGGGCACGGAGGGCACACAGAGTTCACAG
>JALZHT010000516.1 GCA_030860645.1 Acidobacteriota bacterium | reverse complement strand
GCCCGAGGACGAGCCGCAGCACGTCGCCCCGCTGCGCGCCGAGCGCGACGCGGATGCCCAGTTCGTGCGTGCGCTGCGTGACCGTGTAGGAGATGACGCCGTAGATGCCCACGGTGGCGAGCACCAGGGCGAGCGCGGCGAACACCCCGAGCAGCAGGGCGCTGAAGCGCGCGCGCCCGACCGACTCGGCCATCCACTGCTCCATCGTCCGCACGTCGGCGACGGGCTGCTCCGGGTCGAGGGCGAGTATCTCGCGCTGCGCCGCGGCGGCCAGGGCCGCCGGGTCGCCCTTCGCCCTGAGCACGAGGCTCATGCTGTTGTAGACCAGCTCCGGGTGCGGCCAGTAGACGGTCGCCCGGGCCTCGGCGTCGAGACCCCGGTGCTTAACGTCGCCGACGATGCCGATGATCTCGGTCGGCTCCGGCGCGTCCTTCATGTCAACGACGACGCTCTTCCCGATGGGGTCTTCGCCGGGGAAGTACGCGCGCGCGAACGACTCGTTGATGACGGCGACGCGGCGGGCCTCCATCGCCTCGCGCGCCTCGAAGGTGCGGCCGCGCATGACGGGGATGCCCATCGCGCGGAAGAAGTTCTCGTCGGTCACGCGCACGTCGGTAACGAACTCCTGCCCCGGCGGCGGCGCGGGCCGGTCGGTGATGGTGAAGTCGGTGGCCGCGGCCGCCCCCGTCAGCGGCAGGTACGAGACGGCCCCGGCCGACTCGACGCCGGGCAGCGCCGCGAGTCGCTCGACGGCCGAGCGGAAGAAAGTCACGACCTGATGATCCTCGGAATATTTCCTCTCGGGCAGCACCACGCGCATCGTCAGCACCCGCTCGGGGTCGAAGCCGGGGCTGACGGCCTGGAGGCGCGCGAAGCTCTGGAGCATCAGCCCCGCCCCGACCAAAAGGACGAGCGCGAGGGCCATCTCCGTGACGACGAAGGCCCCGCGCAGGCGCGCGCGGCGGCGGCCGGCCGTCCCGCTCTTGCCGCCCTCCTTGAGCGTCTCGTAGGTGTCGAACCGCGTCGCCTCCAGCGCGGGCGCGAGGCCGAAGACGACCCCGGTCAGCAAGGTCACGGCCAGCGTGAAGCCGAGCACGGGGAGGTTGAGGCGGACGCTCCCGAGGTCGAGGAGGTCGCGCGGGCTGAGGGCGATGAGCAGGTCGGTGCCCCACCACGCCAGCAGGACGCCGGCCGCCCCGCCCAGCGCCGCGAGCAGCACGCTCTCCGTGAGCATCTGCCGCACGATGCGCCAGCGCCCCGCGCCGAGCGCCGTCCGCACCGCCAGCTCCTTCTGCCGCGCCGCGCCGCGCGCGAGGAGCAGGTTCGCCACGTTGGCGCAGGCGATCAAAAGCAGGAAGCCGACCGCGCCGAGCAGCACCCACAGCGCCGGCCGCAGCTCGCCCGAGAACTGGTCGCGCAGGCTGACGACCTCGACGCCCCAGCCCGTGTTGGTGTTCGGGTGCTCGGTTTCGAGCCGCGCGGCCAGGCGGTTCAGCTCAGCCTCGGCCTGCTCGCGCGTCACGCCCGGCTTGAGCCGCGCCACGGCCGACATCCAGCGCCCGCGCCGGACGCGGTACTGGTCCGGCAGCGGCAGCGGCGCCCACATTTCCGGCACCTTCCCCGTGCGCGACCCCTTGCGGACGAACCACTGGAAGCCGGCCGGCATCACGCCGGCGACCGTGTAGCTCTGGCCGTTGAGCTTGAGCGGCCGGCCGACGACGCCCGGCTCGCCGCCGAACTGTCGCCGCCAGAGCTGGTGGCTGATGATAACGACCGGGGGCGCGTCGGCCCGCACGTCGTCGGGCGAGAAGTTGCGCCCGAGGATGGGGTCGGCCCCGAGCAGCGAGAGGAGGTTCGGCGTGCCGAACTGCACCGTCACCTCGACGGGGTCGCCCGCGCCCGTCAGGTTGAGGCCGGCGTCGAAGAAGGCGGCCATGTCCTCGAAGACGTTGGTCTGCTCCTTCCAGTCCATGAAGTTGCCCGGGTTGATGACGTTCTGGTGCTGGTCGCGCGGGCGGTTGTGCTCCCAGACCATCACGAGGCGCGCGGCGTCGCGGTAGGGCAGCGGGTTGAGGAGCACGGCGTGGATGACCGAGAAGATGGCCGTGTTGGCCGCCACCCCGAGCGCCAGCGCCAGCATCGCCACCGCCGTGAAGCCCGGGTTCTTCAACAGCCCGCGCGCGCCGAAGCGCAAGTCTTGCAGTAGAGTTCGCATAATGAAACCTCAATAAAGCAGTCCGGAGTCCGGAGTCCGGAGCCGAAGACAGTTCTTGTTTTTGGCTCCAGACTCCGGACTGTTATTCGTGTCTTAGTGCCTCCATCGGATCGACCCGCGTCGCGCGGCGCGCGGGCAGGTAGCAGGCCAGCAGGGCGACGCCCGTGATGAGCAGCGCGACGGCCGCGTAGACGGGCGGGTCGGTGGCCGTCACGCCGTAGAGCAGGCTCGCCATCAGGCGCGTCAGCGCGAAAGCCCCGGCGAGGCCCGCCGCGACGCCGGCCAGGCCCAGCAGCATCCCCTGCCCGACGACCATCCGCAGGATGTCGCGCGCCTGCGCGCCGAGCGCCATGCGCACCCCGATCTCGTGCGTCCGCTGCGCGACGGCGTAGCTCATCACGCCGTAGACGCCGAGCGCCGCGAGCGCGAGCGCGAGGCCCGCGAGCGTGCCGAGCAGGAGCATGTGGAGGCGCTGGCGCGAGACCGACTCGGACAAGACCTGCTCCATCGTCCGCGCGTTCGAGACGGGCTGCTCCTTGTCCACCGACCACACCGCCTCGCGCACGGCCGCGGCGAGGCTCAAGGGGTCGCCCGCGCTCGTCCGCACGACGAGGTCGCGCGGCGAGGTGAAGCCGCGCCACTCCTGCGCGTAGGGCGCGTACATCTCCGGCTCCATCTCGTTCGACAGCTCGCCGTGGCGCACGTCGCCGACGACGCCGACAATCGTCGCCCACGGGTTCGGCGAGTCGGGCGGCCCGACCTTCAGGCGCTTGCCGACGGCGTCTTCGCCGGGCCAGTGGCGCTCGGCCATCGCGCGGCTGACGACCATCACGCGCGGCGCTTCGGCCGTGTCGCTCTCGGCGAAGGCGCGCCCCCGCAGCACGGGGATGCCCATGGCGCGGAAGTAGTCTGTGCTGACGACGCGGTAGACGGCGTTCGGGGCCTGCGCGCGCGTGAGCGGCGGGCGGCCCTCGGCCGTGAAGACGAAGTACATCCCCCTGAAGGTCAGCGGCAGGAAGGAGATCATCGCGGCCGACTCGACGCCCGGCAGCGCGCGCACGCGCCGCAGCGACTCGTCGTAGAAGGCGCGCCGCTGCTCGGGCTTGGCGTACTTCGCCGCCGGCAGGATCACCTTCATCGTCAGCACGCCCTCGGCCCGGAAGCCCGGCTCGACGGCGCGCAGCCGCCAGAAGCCTTTCATCAGGAGGCCCGCGCCGACCACCAGCATCAGCGCCAGCGCGACCTCGAAGA
>JALZHT010000515.1 GCA_030860645.1 Acidobacteriota bacterium | reverse complement strand
GCCGGCACCCTTCGGCGAATCGTCCGGCGGCGGGGCGCGGGGCGCGGGGCTTGCGCGCCGCCGCCCGCCGCTTTCTCATAGTCAGGAGGAACAGACCGAGTGAACATTCTGGTGACAGGCGGGGCGGGCTTCATCGGCTCGCACCTCGTCGACGCGCTCGTCGCGCGCGGCCACCGCGTCCGCGTCCTCGACGCGCTCGTCCCGCAGGTGCACGCCGCGGGCGCGCGCCCGGCGCACCTCCACCCGGAGGCCGAGTTCCTGCACGGCGACGTGTGCGACGAGGCGCTGCTCGCGCGCGCTCTCGAAGGCGTCGAGGCGGTCTACCACGAGGCGGCCGAGGTCGGCGTCGGGCAGTCTATGTACGAGATGCAGCGCTACGTCCGCGCCAACACCTTCGGCACGTCCGTGCTGCTCGAACAGGTCGTCGCGCGCCGCGACCGCGTCCGGAAGATCGTCGTCGCCTCCTCGATGTCAATCTACGGCGAGGGGGCCTACGCCTGCCCGTCCCACGGCGCGGTCTACCCGCAACTGCGGCCCGCCGCGCAACTCCAGGCCCGGCGCTGGGAGGTCGAGTGCCCGGGGTGCGGCTCGGAGCTGCGGCCGATGGGGACGAAGGAGGAGAAGCCGCTCTTCCCCACGTCGGTCTACGCCATCACGAAGCAGGATCAGGAGCAGCTCTGCCTCTCGGTCGGGCGCGCCTACGGCATCCCGGCCGTGGCGCTCCGCTACTTCAACGTCTACGGCGCGCGGCAGGCGCTGTCGAACCCGTACACGGGCGTCTGCGCCATCTTCTCCGCGCGCCTGCTCAACGGCCAGCGGCCGGTCATCTTCGAGGACGGCGGGCAGGCGCGCGACTTCGTCCACGTCAGCGACATCGTGCAGGCCAACCTCCTCGCGCTCGAAGGGGACGCGGCCGACTACGCGGCCGTCAACGTCGGGACGGGGCGGGCGACCAGCATCGGCGAGGTCGCCCGCCTGCTCGCCGAGGGGCTGGGGCGCGAACCCGAGGCGGAGGTCGTCGGCAAGTACCGCGAGGGCGACATCCGCCACTGCATCGCCGACATCACGCGCGCCCGCCGCCTGCTCGGCTACGAGCCGCGCGTCGCGCTCGAAGACGGCATCCCCGAACTCCTCTCCTGGGTGCGCGAGCAGGAGGCGACCGACTCGGTCGCGCGGGCCACGGCTGAACTCGAAACGCGCCAGCTCGTCCGCTAGAGACGTGAATCGCGGTTTTCAGTTTCCGGGTTTCAGTTAAGACACGGCTCTTACTGAAAACCGGAAACCGCGATGCCGGGTGACGGACTTCCGATGCGAGCGCACAAGACCAGTAAATTCCGTTTCGGCCTGCTGCTGCTGCTCGCGCCGCTGCCCTCCCCGCTCAAGCGCGTGTGCTACCGCCTCTTCTTCGGCTACCGCATCGGCCGCGGCGTGCGTATCGGCCTGAGCGTCGTTGACGCCGCCGAGTGCGAGCTGGCCGACGACGTGTGCATCGGCCACTTCAACTTCATCGTCGGCGTCGGCCGCCTGACGCTCGGCGACCACGCCCGCGTCGGCCACTTCAACGTCGTGCGCGGCGGCGAGGAGGTGCGCATCGGGCGCTACGCCGAGATCATCCGGATGAACGAGATCAACTCGATCCCGGACCCGGACGTGGTCAACCCGACCGAGCCGCGCTTCATCCTCGGCGACGGCGCGGTCGTCACCAGCGGCCACAAGATCGACTTCACCGACCGCGTCGAAATCGGCCGGCGCTCGATCATCGGCGGGCGCAACTCCTCCTTCTGGACGCACAACCGCCAGCGCACGCGCCCCATCACGGTCGGCGACCTGACCTACGTCGGCTCCGAGATTCGCGTCGCGCCGGGGGGCGTGATACCATCCCGCTGCGTCGTCGGCATCGGCTCGGTCGTGACCGGGAAACTCGAAGGCGAGTACGCCCTCATCGCCGGCGTCCCGGCCAAGCCGGTCAAGCCCTTGAGCGAGGAAGACCGCTTCCTGATCGAGTACAAGACGCGCCCCGACATGCCGGAAGACCTCTGAGCGGCCGCCCGCGGGGGCCGTAACTTGCGCCGGAGGCGGCCGCGCGGGCCGCGCACGTCTTTTAGTTATGAACGCTATCATCGCCGCGCTGGCGATCATCATCGCGATCACGGTGGGCCTCACGGTGAAGGGGGGCGCGGGCGCCGCGCTGCTCTGCTTCGCCGTCTCGGTCCCGGCGGCCATGCTCATCGGGCGCGTCCGCGAGCACCGCCTGTTCCTGCTGCAAATCTTCGCCGCCGGGCTGCTCGTGCGCGTGCTCATCGGGACGGTCATCTTCACCCTCGGCCTCCAGGACTTCTTCGGCGGCGACGCGCTCACCTACGACACGCTCGGCAACGCGCTGGCGCAGTGGATGCGCGGCGAGCGGGCCTCGGTGCTCTTCCTCCAGGGGCAGATGCAGGCCGGCGGCGGCTGGGGGATGATCTACGTCGTCGGGGTCATCTACGTCGTGCTGGGGCGGAACATGCTGGCCGTGCAGTTCTTCAACGCCGTGATCGGGGCGGCCACCGCGCCCGTCATCTTCCTCTGCGCCCAGCGCATCTTCGGGAACCTGCGCACCGCCAAGCTGGCGGCCTTCTGCGTCGCCTTCTACCCGAGCCTCGTGCTCTGGTCGTCGCAGGGGCTGAAGGACGGCCCCGTCGTCTTCCTGCTGGCCCTCGCCATGCTCGCGACGCTCGAACTGGGCGGGCGCTTCAGCGCGAAGTACCTGGCGGTGCTCGTCTTCGCGCTGGGCGCGATCATCACCCTCCGGTTCTACGTCTTCTACATGTTGGTGGCGGCCATCGGCGGGGCCTTCCTCGTCGGGATGAGGCCGCAGCAGGGGATGCAGGGCCTCCTCCGCCAGGTCGCCATCGTCGCGGCGCTGGGGCTGTCGCTGACCTACCTCGGCGTGCTCCGCACGGCGGGCAGCCGGCTCCAGACTTTCGGCAGCCTGGAGGCCGTCCAGCGCAGCCGCGCCGACAACGCCGAGCGCGCCGAGTCCGGGTTCGGGCAGGACGTGGACGTCTCGACGACGGGCGGGGCCCTCAGCATCCTCCCCATCGGCTTCGTCTACCTGCTCTTCGCCCCCTTCCCGTGGCAGGTGGCGAACCTGCGCCAGAGCATCACGATCCCGGAGATGATCATCTGGTGGGGGAGCTTCCCGCTGCTGGTGCTGGGCGTCTGGTTCACGCTCAAGTACCGGCTGCGGCACGCCCTCCCGATCCTGCTCTTCACCGGCATGCTGACGCTGGCCTACTCGCTCTTCCAGGGCAACATCGGGACGGCCTACCGCCAGCGGGCGCAGCTCCTCGTCTTCTACTTCATCTTCGTCGCGGCCGGGGCCGTGCTCCTCAAGGAGCGGCAGGAGAGCCGGCGGCGCTCGTCGGCGGCGGCGAAGGCGGCGGCCGCCGAGGGCTGGCGCGCCGCCCAGGCCCGCCGCCGCTACGAGCTGTGGAAGGG